>JACRCS010000433.1 GCA_016218905.1 Deltaproteobacteria bacterium | reverse complement strand
GGGGCGTCAAGCCCGCCCCCGCGGAGAAGTGGGCGTACCTGCGCGTCGAGCGCACCTTCGGGCCGTTTCAGCGCCTGGTCGTCCTTCCGGTGCCCGGCGACAGCGCCAGGGTCACGGCGCGCTACAATGGAGGCGTGCTCGAGGTGCGGATTCCCAAAGTGCTCGATCGAAGAAAGATCCACCGCCAGATTCCCATTGAGTAAAGGACCGACCGATGTCCGATTTCGATGAAAACGACGAGATCATCACAAAGACCAGCGAGACGTCGTCCCAGGCGCTCGAGATCCCCGAGCAGCTCCCGATGCTGCCGGTCCGGGACGTGGTGGTCTTCCCGTACATGATCCTTCCTCTCTTCGTGGGGCGGGAGAAGTCGATCGCCGCCGTCGACGACGCCCTCCAGGGCAACCGGATGCTCTTCCTCACCACCCAGAAGGAGGTGGCGACCGAGGATCCAGGGCCCGACGACATCTATGAGACCGGCACCGTCGCCATGATCATGCGCATGCTGAAGCTCCCCGATGGGCGCGTGAAGATCCTCGTCCAGGGGCTCTCGCGAGCCCGCAGGCGGGAGATCCTCGCCGAAAGTCCGTGCCTCACGGCGCGCCTCGCGGTCGTGGAGGAGGAACAGGGGGGTAAGGCGGACTACGAGGCGGAGGCCCTGATGCGCTCCGTCCGGGAGAAGCTCGAAGAGATCATCAACATGGGCAAGGGGATCTCCACCGAGGTGATGATGATCCTCGAGAACGTGGAGGACCCGGGCCGGCTCGCCGACATCGTCGCCGCCAACCTGAACCTCAAGGTCGCCGACGCCATGCAGGTGCTCGAGACCACCGCGGCCAAGGACCGGATCGTCAAGGTCCACGCCCTGATCGAGCGCGAGCTCCAAGTGCTCATGGTCCAGGCGAAGATCAAGTCCGCGGCCAAGGAGGAGATGAACAAGAGCCAGCGGGAGTACTACCTGCGCCAGCAGATGAAGGCCATCCAGGAGGAGCTCGGGGTAACCGACGAGCGCACCGAGGAGTACGTCTCGCTCCTGGAGAAGGTCAAGAAGGCCCGGATGCCGAAGGAGGCGAGGGCGGAGGCGGAGCGGGAGCTCAATCGGCTCAAGGACATGCCGCCCTCCTCGGCCGAGGCTTCCGTGATCCGCACCTACATCGACTGGCTGACGGACCTCCCCTGGAAGAAGGTGACGCAGGACAACCTCGACCTGATCCGGGCGAAGAAGATCCTCGACGACGACCACTTCGACCTGGAGAAGATCAAGGAGCGCATCCTGGAGCACTTGGCCGTCCGGAAGCTGAAGCCCGAGGCCAAGGGCCCGATCCTCTGCTTCGTGGGCCCTCCGGGGGTGGGCAAGACGAGCCTCGGCCACTCCATCGCCCGCGCCATGGACCGGAAGTTCGTGCGCCTGAGCCTGGGCGGCGTGAAGGACGAGGCCGAGATTCGAGGCCACCGGCGCACCTACGTGGGAGCCATGCCCGGCCGGATCGTCCAGGGGATCCGGAAGGCCGGCGCGCGAAACCCGGTCTTCATGCTGGACGAGGTGGACAAGATCGGGCAGGACTTCAGGGGTGACCCCTCTTCGGCGCTCCTGGAGGTCCTCGATCCCGCCCAGAACTCCACGTTCGAGGACCATTACCTGAACGTGCCGTTCGACCTCTCCAAGGTCATGTTCGTCTGCACCGCGAACTTCGTGGATCCCATCCCCGCGGCCCTCCTCGACCGGATGGAGCTGATCCGGCTCTCGGGCTACTCCCGGGAGGAGAAGCTCCACATTGCCAAGAAGTACCTGATCCCGCGCCAGCGGGAGGAGCAGGGCATCAGCGAGAAGCACATCGAGATCTCCGACGACGCGCTGGGTCTCCTGATCGATCAGTACACCCGCGAGTCGGGCATGCGGAACACGGAGAGGGAGATCGCGAACCTCTGCCGGAAGGTCGCCCGGCGGGTGGCCGAGGGCCGAACGGACCGGCAGCGGATCACGAAGCGGAACCTCGCCCGCTACCTGGGCGCCCCTCGGTATCTCCCGGAGGCGGAGGTCGAGGTCGACCAGATCGGCGTCAGCACGGGCCTCGCCTGGACCCAGGTCGGCGGCGAGATCCTCCACGTGGAGGTGACGACCACCAAAGGGGCTCCGCGGCTCATCCTCACCGGCCAGCTCGGCGACGTGATGAAGGAGTCGGCCCAGGCCGCGCTCTCCTATGCCCGCTCGAAGGCGCTCGAGTTCGGCGCGCCGGAGGACTTCTTCGAGCAGCGGGAGATCCACCTGCACGTGCCGGCCGGAGCGATCCCCAAGGACGGTCCCTCCGCCGGGATCACGATGGCGACGGCCCTGGTGAGCTTGATGACCGGCAGGCCCGTGGATCACACGGTCGGCATGACGGGCGAGATCACGCTCCGGGGCCGGGTCCTCCCCATCGGAGGCTTGAAGGAGAAGAGCCTTGCCGCGATGCAGGCAGGGCTCAAGACGGTGATTCTGCCGGAGCGCAACCGGAAGGACATCGAGGAGCTCCCGCCGAAGGTGCGAAAGACCGTCTCTTTCCGCTTCGTCACGACCATGGACGAGGTGATCGGGATCGCGCTGAAGCCGAAGCCCGACGGCAAACCCGAGGCGCAGGGGGCCGGCGCCCAGCGGCCGGCTTCCGAGGCGGGCGTGGAACAGGCAGCGGCGCCTTGACCCTGAAGGAGCTCGGGGAGTTCGGCCTCCTCGACGCACTGGCGGTGGACCGCGTCCGGCTGCCGGCGGGCTGGATCGGTCCCGGGGACGACGCGGCCGTGCTCTACGCTCCCGCCGGACCGCTCCTCTTCACCTCCGACCTCCTCCTGGAGGGGAGGCATTTCCGCCTCGAGACGACGCCCGCGGCGGACCTCGGCTACAAGGCCGTGGCCGTCAACGCGAGCGACGTCGCGGCCATGGGGGGGCGGCCGCTCGCCTGCACGGTCTCCCTCACGGCGCCCTCCGGGCTGCCGGTGGAGTGGCTGAAGGAGCTCTACGCGGGCTTCTCTGAGGCGTCCGCGGAGTTCGGCTGCCCCCTCGTCGGGGGCGACACCTCTTCCGGAGATCGCGTCTTCCTCTCCCTCGCGCTCCTGGGGGTGGCGGCCGCCAAGGGCGCCGTCCTGCGGAGCGGCGCCCGGCCGGGCGACCGCGTCTACGTGAGCGGCTCTCCGGGCGAGAGCGCGCTCGGCCTGAAGCTCCTGGAAGAGGGCGCCGCCCTGGAGTCGCCGGCGCACCGGCACGTCGTCTCGAGGCACCGCCGCCCGGCGCCGCGCCTCGCCCTCGGGGCCGCGCTGGGGGACGCGGGGCTCGCGTCGGCCATGATCGACGTCTCGGACGGGCTCCTCCAGGACCTCGGCCACATCCTCGAGCGGAGCCGGGTGGGCGCGAAGCTCGCCTGGGAGGCGATCCCGCTCTCGCCTGACCTGCGGGAGGTAGCGGCCCGGCGGGCGCTCGATCCCATGCCTTTCGTCCTCGCCGGCGGAGAGGACTACGAGCTCCTTCTCACCGCGCCGCCGGAAAACGAAGCGGCGCTCCGCGAGGCGGCGGCCGCGTGCGGGATCGGGCTTTCAGCCATCGGGGAGATCGAAGAGGAACCGGGGTTGCGGCTGACGAAGGAGGGCAGGCCGGCTTCGCTCCCGGAGGTGCGGGGGTATGATCACTTTAGGAACGATTCCGAATGACGGATCCCGAATTGCGAATTGCGAATAACTAATTCCGAATAGCGACTACCGAATAACCGACTTCCGTTCCAGAATTCGGAATCCGGAATTCGGAATCAGGCAGTAACGACCAGCCGCTCGCCCTCCAGCGCGACGCGGATACTTCGCTTCCAGCGGGCGTCGTCGGTCTGCGGGTAATCTTCCCTGAAGTGCGCTCCTCGGCTCTCCGTCCGGTGGAGGCTTGCCTCCAGGATGCAGCGGAGTACGAGGATGCCCGAGCGCAGGCGATGCTCCCGGAGCCCTTCCGCCGTGCCCAAGGGCGTCAGCGAGGCCAGGTCGGCCGCCAGGCCGTCGAGGAGTCGGAGCCCCGCGCGAAGCCCCTGCTCCGAGCGGATGATCCCGGCGTGGTCCCAGGCGAGCTTCCGGAGCGACCGCTCCCACTGGCCGTACTCCCGCCGGACGGAGCCTCGCGGCCCGGAGGCCCAATCGGGCAGGCGGTCCTCGACGCTCCGCTCCAGGGGCGTTCTCCCCATCCCTTGCGCGAACTCGGCCGCCCGCGCACCGGCGAGGGGGCCGAAGACGGCGCACTCGGTGAGGGCGTTCCCGCCCATCCGGTTTGCCCCGTGGAAGCCGCCGGTGACCTCGCCGCCGGCGAAGAGGCCCGGGAGAGCGGTCTCCACGTCCTCGGTCACCACCACGCCGCCCATACTGAAGTGCGTGATCGGCGCGACGCCCAGCCGCTGGCGGCGAAAGTCGAGCCCGCTCCTCGCCAGCAGGCGCAGCGGGAAGAGGCTCTCCCACTCCTCGTCTCCTACGCCCGAGAGGTCCAGGTAGAGCCCGCCCTCCCGGCGGGTCCGGTAGAAGAGGAGCGACGCCGCGTCGCGAAAGCGCGTGATCGCCTCCTGCAGGCTCCGGCAGCCCGGAAGTCTTTCGAGCACGTTCTCTCCGGCCGCGTCCACGAGCCTCGCCTGTGGGGGGAAGGGAGGATAGATCAGGAAGGCCGGGAGCCCCGGATGGGCGACACCGAGCGGGTAGAACTGCAGGAACTCCATGTCCCGGAGCTGGAGTCCGGCCCGGAGCGCCAAGGCATACCCCTCGCCGACGATTCCCCCGGGGTTGTCGTGCCGCGCGTAGAGCGCGCCGGCGCCACCGGTCGCGAGGACGACGGAGGCGGCGCAGAGCGCGACCGGCTCCCCCTGCGGGCCGATTCCGAGCGCGCCGCCCGCCCGCCCCCCCGCCTCCAGAAGCTCCAGGCAGCGAAAGCGCGGCAGGGACGAGACGCCGGCCCGCTCGGCCTGGGCCCGCAGGGCCTCGGCGAGGAGGACCCCCGGGATGAGCCGGCGATTCCCACCGTTCTCCACGGTGTATCCGCGGGCGAAGGGCCGCAGGGGCAGGCCGGCCTCCGCGAGCGCCCGGAGGCGTTCGCCGGCGCTCGCGACGGCCCTCTCCACCCGCCCCGTGTCGTTGAGGCCCTTGCCCGCGGCGAGCGTGGCCGCGAAGTGCGCCTCGGGCGTCATCTGGCCCGACCCCGCCGCGAAGACGCCCCCGGCCAGAGAGGTACAGGTGCCCATGCCGGTGGGACCCTTGCCGACCAGGAGCACGTCGCACCCCCGCCTTCGAGCCTCCACCGCGGCCAGGATCCCGGCAATGCCGGAGCCGATGACGAGAACGTCAGTGGTGAGGTGGTTCATATTCTTCCCATTCGTCCCACCGCCGAGAGCAATGGGACCTATAGGACCGATGGGAGTTATGGGACCAAGAGCCTGCTCGGCGCTCACCAGCCCGGCAGCGCGTACTGCAGCGGTCCTGCCGAGAGCGCCTCCAGGTCCTGAAGGAGCGAGGAGTCTTCCCCGAGCACCAGGCGCAGTACGCCGCTACCGGTCTTCTTCCGGCGGTACTCGAGGCGGGGCTCGCCCTTCAGCTTTCCGAGCTCCTGCGCGAGCGCCACGGCCTCCCAGAAGTTCCCCAGGCGGTCGACGAGCCCGAGCTGCAGGGCCTGGCGGCCCGAGTAGACTCTGCCGTCCGCGAGCATCAGGACCTTCGCGCGGTCCATCCGGCGTCCGCTCGCCACGGCGTCCACGAACTGGGCGAAGATATCGTCCACGATAGCCTGAAAGACGGCCTTGTCGGCCTTCGTCATCTCGCGGAAGGGTGAGCCTGCGTCCTTGAGCGGCCCGCTCTTCACGACCGAGCCTCGCAGGCCCCAGCGGTCGAGGAGGAGGTGCACGTCCTGGAATTTCAGCACCACCCCGATGGAGCCCGTCGCCGTTCCGGGGTTCGCGACGATGCGGGTCGCGGGGGCCGAGATGTAGTACCCACCGGACGCGGCGAGGGTGCCCATGGAGGCCACGACCGGCTTGACCGCGGCCGTTCGCTTGACCTCGTCGTGGATCTCCTGGGACGGTGCCACGAGCCCCCCGGGGCTGTCCACTCGCAGGACCACGGCCTTGACGTCCGCGTCTTTGCGGAAGTCCCGCAGGGCTTCCAGGACGGGGGCGGCGTCGCCGATGAAGCCGCGCACCTCCACCACGCCGAGCCGCTCACCGGTCGCGGCCGCGCCGCCGGATCGCCAGGAGGTGACCGTGGCCGCGGCGAGCAGGAGCCCCAGGGCGAGGGCCGCGCCCCATCCGATCCAAGCCAGTCGTCGATGTCTTTTCATGGCAGTCGTTCCTCGGCCGCCATTATGTCCGGGCGAGACGGCCTCCACAAGTCGCCCTTCGACCTTCGGAAGGCGAACCGGAGGCGTCCGACCACGGCGCTGTCGTTCTCGGGCGACAAAACCTGCGAGTCCGGGCCGAACATCCTTTCATAGCCCGGAGCCGACCGTATCGTGCCCTTCCGTGCCGGAATCGTGCCGGCACTGGGAAAACTCCGTCGCGTTCGGGCGACAGCGGTATCGGGCGGATGGCACTCGCGGGGCACCTTACATGCTGGAATGATCCCCAGAATCGAGGCGCGCGAGCCGAAGGCCCGCTCGTTGCAATGGCATCGGCCGTGTGAACTAACTTCGACTTCAGGGAGGGGGCCATGGGATGCCGCTCGAGGGAAAAGCGAATCCTCATCGTGGATAAAGACGAATCGGACCGACTGCTCTTCGCGAAGGTTTTGCGGCGCGCGGGGTACGAGGTCCTCGAGGCGGAGTCCGAAGCGGAGGCTTCCTCGATCCTCTCCCGGAAGCGCTGCGACGCGGTTCTCGCCGAGATCGGGACGACGGCGGACGGCTGGAAATTGGTCGCCACGCTCCGTTCCGTTCAGCCTCTGCCCGTAATCGCGGTAGCGGCCGACGTGTCCGCGGACAGCGAAGCGGCGCGCGCCGGCTGCGACCTCTGCCTCGAGAAGCCGGTGGACATCCGGCGCCTTCCGTGGAGGGTCGGGTCCGTCCTGATGATGAGGCGCCGGCCGCTGGGGACGGGTACGGTCTTCGAAGCGCGCGCCTGCTGACCGACCCGGGGGCGCGGGTGCCTCGCCCGGGACGGGCGAACGTCCCGGGGGAAGCTCCAACTCGGCGGCAGGCCCGCGTAAAGCCTTCCTGGAGGGGCTTTCAGCCGCCGCTTGACCGAGGGGGAGGCGGCTGCTACAAGGGGAGTTCACGACTCCCCTCGTCCCTCGAGAGCGCATGTACCGCGCGCACTTCCGCCTCGAAGAGAACCCGTTCTCCCTCACCCCCGACCCGCGCTACCTCTTCCTGAGCGAGCGCCACCGGGAGGCGCTCGCTCACCTGTTCTACGGGCTCGGGCAGGGCGGCGGTTTCGTCCAGCTCACCGGCGAGGTCGGGACGGGGAAGACGACCCTCTGCCGGTCCCTCCTGGAGCAGGCGCCCTCGGAGGTCGACGTCGCCCTGGTCCTCAACCCGCGGCAGAGCGCCTCGGAGCTCCTGGCGACGATCTGCGACGAGCTCGGGGTCGAGTACGGAGCGGACCGGAGCATCAAGTCGCTCGTCGACGTCCTCAACCGGCACCTCCTGGCGACCCACGCCGCCGGTCGCCGGACCGTCGTCATCATCGACGAGGCCCAACAGCTTCAGCCCGACGTGCTGGAGCAGGTCCGGCTGCTCACGAACCTCGAGACCGCCACCGACAAGCTGCTGAAGATCATCCTCATCGGGCAGCCCGAGCTCCGGGACATGATGGCGCGCTCGGGCTTGCGCCAGCTCGCCCAGCGCATCACGGCCCGCTACCACCTCGCCCCGCTCTCCGCCCGGGAGACGGCGACCTACGTGCGCCACCGGCTCGAGGTAGCCGGCTGCTCCCGCCCGATCTTCTCCCCGGCGGCCCTGCGGGCGGTGCACCGCCGGTCCGGCGGAGTCCCGCGGCTCATCAACGTCATCTGCGATCGGGCGCTCCTGGGGGCCTACGCCCGGGACCGGGAGCGCGTGAACCGCTGGTTCGTCGGGAAGGCCGCCCGGGAGGTCCTCGGAGAGACGAGGCGCCTCGGCGGGCGGCGGTGGGTGCCGTGGGCGATCGGCCTCGCGCTCCTGGCCCTGGGAGCGACGGCGCTCCTCGGTGGCCCCGGGGCCCTCTGGGCCAAAGTGTTTCCCCGGAGCTCCGCGGCCGGCATCCCTGCCTCCACGCCCGCGGCCAGGGCTCTCGTGGAGTAGAGGACTCTGGGAGCCCGGAGTGGTTGTCGGTTATCGGTTATCGGTGATCGGTGATCGGTGATCGGTGATCGGTGATCGGTGATCGGTGATCGGTGATCGGTGATCGGTGATCGGTGATCGGTGATCGGTGATCGGTGATCGGTGATCGGTCGGGACCGAGGGGACTGAGAACCGACAACCGACGACTTCCAACTGAGAACTGACATTGGAGCCGACATGTCGTTCATCCTCGAAGCCCTGAAGCGAGCCGAACGCTCCCGGAGGCCGGGTCCGCGGGACCGGATGCACTACCTGCTTCCTCCCCTGAAGGAGCGGCGGCAGCGCTTCTGGCCCTGGGTCTGGGTCGGCGGTGCGCTCCTCGCGAACGCGGTCGTCGTGGGGGTAGTGCTTCGCTCCAGGGGCGCGTCCGAGACCCCCCTCCGCCCTGCGCCCCCGGCAGCCGTCGCGGCCGCACCGGCGGCGACCGCCCTCGCGCCCTCCGTGCCGCAGCCACAACCGGTGCCGGAGCCGCCGAGGGAGACGAAGCCTCTCCCCTCGGCCGCTCCGGTCGCGTCCGTCGCCGAACCCGTAACCCGGCCGGTGGACCGCACGCCTCCCAAGCAGCCTGAGGCGGCCCGGCCCGCGACGGAGCTCGCGGTTCGGCAGCCGTCGGCCGAGTTGCGGTCCCCGCCCCAGGCCACCGCACCCCGTCCGAGCGCTCCGCCGGTCCAGCTGCTCCCCTCGACCGCGCCCCTGCCGGCCGAGACGCCCCCGCCCGCGCCGAGGGAGACGGCGGCGCTACGCGCCCCCGCCCTCACGACCCCGCCGCCTGCCGTCGTGAAACCGCCCGCTCCGGAACCTCGGGCCGCGCCGGTCGAGGAGCTCCCGTCCGAGGAGCGGCAGGCCCTGCCGAAGCTCGAGCTCAACGCCCACGTCTACGCCGACGACCCCGCCCAGCGCCTCGTCTTCATCAACGGCCAGACCTACCGGACCGGCCAGAGGATCGGGGGCAGCGGCGGCCCCCTCGTCAAGGAGATCACGCCCGAGGGCGCCGTCATCGACTATGGGCACGGGGTCGTGAAGCTGAAGGCCGAGCGCTGAGTCACCCCGATCCCGCCAGGATCCCCGCTTCGCTCGGGCCGTAGCTCGGAAGGCGCCGGATTTCGCGCACTCCGAGCTCCTCGAGCATCGCTCTGATCTCGTCCTCCGCGTAGGAGCGCCCCTCGCGCGTGTTGACGAGCATATTGAGGGAAAAGAGCGCCGGGAAGAGGGGCCGGTCCTTCGACTCCTCGAGGTAGAACTCGTGGATCAGGAGCAGGCCGCCGGGCCTGAGGGCGCCCACCGCCTTGCGCAGGATCGTGCGGCAACCCTCCGGCCCCTCGGAGTGGAGGTTGTGCGACGTCCAGACGACGTCGTAGTCCCCCGGCACCGGGTCTTTCAGGTAATTCCCCCCCTGAAAGGCGATTCGGCCGGAGAGTCCGTAACGCTCGATCACGCCCCGGGCGAAGGGCTCCGTGGTCGGCAGATCGAACACCGTGGCGCGAAGGTCCGGGTTCTGGAGGCAGAAGTGGACCGCATAGGTCCCCGGGCCGCCGCCCAGGTCGAGCAGCGTCTTGCGCCCGCGCAGATCGACCATCTTCGAGATCATCGGGCCGAACATCGACCCGCTGTTGAACATCCCGAGGAGGAAGTTTCGCCTCCTCTCCTCCTCCGGGATGGACGAGTTCGACGGAACGGGCTCACCGGTCCGGACTGCTTCATGCAGTCTCGACCAGGAGGCAATCAGGTTCTGGTGGTGCCCGATCAGGTACCCCATGTACTCGGGCGAGGTGCTGCTCAGGTAGGCCAGGCTGCCGGGCGCGTTCCGGAACGCTTCGCCTTCCTTCACGAGGAGGCCCATCGCCGAGAGGGCATTCAAGAGCCCCTCGGCCCCGCGTTCCGACAGACCTAGCCGGCCGGCCAGTTCCCGAGCGGTCGAGACGCCGTCCCCCAGTCCGGTGAAGACGTCCAGCCGAACGGCCGCGTGGAGGACACACGCTTCCCAATACTGTCCCGTGACCCTCATGAGCCATTCGGGCGTCACAGCGTGCTCGGGCATCTCTGATCTCCTTTTCTGGAGTGCGACGGGCGTGGGGCGGCTGAATCCCGTACGGCGCTTCCCGGCGGCGCCAGGCTGCGGGGACTCCAGGAGAAGCCTTCACTCTCCTCGAAAGTTCCGGATCTTCGCCGCGAGCTCCTCTTCCAGGAGACGGACTTTCTCGCCCGATTCGTCGAGCTTTCGGCGGAGCTCGGCGAGCTTCTGCTCGGCCGCCGCGAGCGAGTCGAGCCAGCGGGCGCGGAGCTCCTGCTCTTTGGGCGCGTTCGTAAGGGCAGTGCTGAGGTTGCTCCGCAGTCTCTCCTGCTCCTCCCCAAGTCTTCGGCTCTGCTGCTCGAGCTCTCCTTCCTCCCGCCGGAGCGCACTTCGCCTGACCGCGAGCTCCGAGATCTCCGTGAGGAACTTGCGGGTGCCGGCGGAGAGG
This sequence comes from Deltaproteobacteria bacterium, assembly GCA_016218905.1. The sequence goes on along the minus strand of JACRCS010000433.1, from coordinate 7,932 downwards.
TAAGGTTCGGAGGCGTAGAGCCGCAGTGCGGTCACGTCTGCGTTCGCGAGCAGGACCGTCTCGAAGACGGGCTTTCGCTCCTCGACGACGAAGGTGAGGCTCTCCGAACCGGCAGGCACCGCCACCTCGAACCGGTAGTCGCTTCCGACCTCCTTGAGCGGCTTCTCGGGTTTCGCGAGCCGGTATTGCGGGTTCTTCGGGTGGTCGAGCCACAGGGTCGCCGCCTCCTTTCCCCGGTTCACGATCCTCCAGGACGTGACGAGGCTCTCGGAGCGCTCGAGAGTCAGCACCCCGTCGGCGAGCCTGCCGCGCGTCCGCGGATGCCGCTCGGATTTGGTCTGGGGGATCACGTCCACCGAGGCATTGACCGCGTAGGGGATGACTTCCTGGCCGCCCGGGGCGAGGGTGTGCCCCAGAATGCCCTCGCCGAGGGAGGTGCCGTCCTCGAAGAAGGTGACGGCCCCGGCGTCGAGCGTGAGCTCGCCGTCGTTGCGGAGGGCGAACGCGTTGACGGGTCGCGGAGAGAAGGTGGCGCGATAGAGGAGGACCCGGCGCCCCTGGATCCGGGTGGAGACGATCGGGACCATGGCGGCTTGCCCGCTCGGGACCGTGACCGGGGTCTTCGCCTCGTAAGAGAAGAGCTCGCCGACCTTCGCTCCCTGGGCCGCGGCCCCGACGCTCGCCGCCAGGAGCTCGGCAGAGAGCCCGAGCTCCGGCCCCACTGGAGCGAGGTCCGGCCGGCGGGCCGCCGCCGGCGGCGGAGCCGGGGAAGCGGCGAGGGCGTTCCGGGAGTCGGACCCGACGGCTTTTGCTCCGGTCTTGGCCGCGTACGTCCCGGCCGCTTCGGGCGCCGGGGCCGCCCTCCAGTCGACCGCCATGCCGTCGAGGCCGGGGACGGGGACCTCCGGTCGCGGAACGTACACCGGCGAGTAGAGGTCCATCGAGAAGGAGAGGGGATTTCCGGCCACGAACGCGAGCGCGACGCTGCGCCAGTCCTCGTCCGTCGTGTTCTCTGCGAGGGCCCAGCCCTGGAGGAGCGCGGAGTCCGCCTCCTTCCGGTCGAAGAGCACCCGGTAGGAGGACTTCCAGACCGGCATCTCCAGCAGGTATCCCATCCGGATCCGGCGCTCGCCCGTCCCGGCAGCCGTCACCACGAGGTTGCGGCGTCCGGAGCTCTTCGCGTCGAGCTGGATCTCCAGGAGCCGGGCGAGGTCGCGCCGCAGCGGCTCATCGGCGAACGTGAGCTCCCCGAGGGAGTAGAGGTCGAGCGAACGGAGGGAGCCGGCCGCGGTGAGGAGGACGAGCTGATAACCCGTCTTCACCGCCTTTCCGTTCACGACTTCGATGCGAGGCTCGAGCCCGAGGATGCGACCCTCGTAGGGTTCGCCGCCGGCCCGGCCGGAGACCTTCGCCCCCTGGAGCGTCGCGAGGAACTCACTCAGCGCCGAGTCAGCCGGTACGCGGAACGGGATCCCTTCGAGGCGCTTCGACGTGGGGTCTTGGGTGTCGTAGCGGACGGACGTGATCTTCCCTCCGCCGAGATCCACGGCGAAGAAGCTCGTCAGGAGGTCCTTCATCTGGTCCGGGCGAAAGGAGAGCGCGACGGAGCTGTCGCCCGAGACCGTGCCCTCCCGTTCCAGATACCCCATTCCGTGCTTATAGAGGACGACGCGCCGCAGCGGTGGGGCGGCTCCCTCTTCCGCTCCGAACGCCGGCGGGACCTGCGGGGCGAGCCAAAGGAGAGAGGCGAGAACGATTGCGAGGCCTCTCGGGAGCGCTACGATCATCCCGGTCCTCCGTCGAGAAAGGAGGCCTCAGGCTTGCGCCGCCGCCCCGTTCTGTCAACGACATTCTATTTCCCTTCGTTCTGTTCGAGTACCTCGGGCAATCTGCACGAAAAATCCCCCGCCCGGGGGATAGGAACGAGGCGCCCGGCCATGTACATTCGGCGGGACAGGCGGGTTCCCCCGCCACCTCAGGGTCGAGGGCGAAGAGAGCCGTCCCTTCCCGGCGCTGAGGGCACTGTCGCTGAACCCATGATGCTGAGGACGGGCGCTCCTTCAGGGGGCGAGGGGGGGCGCCGCGGGCACAATCGCGAGCGCCCTTGCCGGGTTCGGCGGGTGCGTCGTGCCGGGGTGACTCGGTGCTGGACAAGTCGCCGGCCAATCGGGTATCTACTTCTCTCCAAATTAAGAAGCGTTCTATGAAACGACCCAGCGGGGAGCTCGGCCTCAAACGACCCGACAGCTCGGTAGGAAGAAGGCCGATCCCGGAGCAGAGGCCGTGCCTGCGATCATGTCCGACAAGAGCACCTTCAGGAGCTCCCCGAGCTGCGCGTCCCGACACCCGGCGGCAGAGGCAGCCCCCGGCTTGGAGCGCCAGACGGTTCGGCGCGAGTACCTCGCCCCGTCCTCGACGCAGAGGCGTCGGTGAAGACGTTTCGGATCCTGGCGAGGAGATTCCCGCATTCAGAACCTCGGCTTCCCGGAGTCTCCGATGAACGCGAAAGTGAATCCCGAAGATCCGGGCAAGGCAACCCAACCGACGGCTGCCCAGATTACCGTCTACGCGGCGCAGGTAAGGCTTCTCTACGCGAACGCCCCGGTCGGAGTCGTCGCAACCCTCGTAAACTCCCTAATCGTCGCATATGTGGAACGGCGGGTGATCGGGCGCCCCGTGCTCCTGACGTGGGTGGCCTGTACCGCGGCACTGGCGCTCGTCCGCTTTGTGTCGGTTCGGAAGTACCTGAGAACGTCGGTTCCGCCCGAAGAGGCCGGTCGATGGGCCTCGAAGTTCACCGTAGGAGTCGGCGTGTCCGGCGTCCTCTGGGGTTCGGCGGCCATCTTCCTCTTCCCTCCGGATTCCCTCGCTCACCAGTGCTTTCTCGCCTTCGTGCTGGGCGGAATGGTGGCTGGAGCGGTGGGAGCGTTTTCGGTCCTCCCGAGAGCGTTTGTCGCCTTCAGCCTGCCGGCTCTGGCTCCCATCGCGTGGCGCTTCTTCGCCGAAGGCGCGGAGCTCCAACAAGCGATGGGCACAATGGTCGCGTTGTTCGCGCTCCTGATGACGTCCATTGCAGTCCGCGTCTACGCATCCACGTTGGCATCACTGCGCCTTCGCGTAGAGAACGCCGATTTGGTTAGCTTTCTCCGGACCGAAAAGGAGCGTGCTGAGAGGAGCAATGAGGATCTCGCGAATGAGATCACTCAACGAACGAAGGCCGAGTTGGAGCTGAAGGCGAACCAGGAGAACTTGACGAGGCTTGTAGCCGAGCGCACGGCGGCCCTTTCGGAAGCCAAAGAGGCGGCCGACGCGGCAAACCGCGCCAAGAATGACTTCCTTGCCCGTATGAGCCACGAGATTCGGACGCCCATGAACGGGATCATGGGTATGACCGAGCTCGCGCTCATGGAGCCGACTCTGCCCGCGAGAGCGCGCGAGTTCCTGAACCTGGCAAAGCAATCGGCCAAGGGGCTGCTCGAGATCGTCAATGACATCCTCGATATTGCCAGAATCGAGGCCGGGCGGGTCGAACTGGAAGAGAGATCGTTCGACCTGGACGAATCCGTTCGGAACGTGCTTGCGCCCCTGCGCTTCGCAGCCGAGGCGAAGGGCCTGCGGCTGACACATCGCCTGGCCGACGATCTCCCGACTTCCATAGTTGCGGACGAGGGGCGCCTTCGACAGGTGCTCACCAACCTCGCAGGCAACGCGATCAAGTTCAGCGAGCGCGGCGAAGTGGAAGTCTTCGTCCGCCTGGCGGACGAAGACAGGGTCGAACCCGGGATGGGTTCGGATCGCGCACGAGCTCAGGACGAGCTCGGATCGCGGAGGGCACGAGGCCCGAGAGAGATCACGCAGGAAGCGCGGAAGCGATCGACGGTTCGGATTTCCGGGGAGCCGGCCTCGCCGGGCCGCACACGACTCCTCTTTGCCGTCCGGGACTCGGGCATCGGCATCCGCCCCGAGAACCTCAGCACAATCTTCGACACGTTCTCTGCGGCGACCTGCTCCACGCACGCCCGTTACGGCGGGACGGGGCTGGGGCTCTCGATCGCGAAGCAGCTTGTGGAGCTGATGGGGGGGAAGATCTGGGTTGAGAGCGAGATCGGACGCGGGAGCCTCTTTCAGTTCACAGCCGAGGTCGGTCTCTCCGACCCCGAGCCGGCCCGGGAAACACCGGAACCGGTGCAGCCATACGTGCCTCGAGAGCATCTACGCGTGCTGATCGCCGAGGACAACCTCCTGAACCAAGTGTTCGCCGAGGAGCTTCTGCGCCGGCTTGGGCACACCACGGTGATGGTCGCCGATGGGGAGGAGGCGCTTCGGTTACTCTCGGCAGAGACCTTCGACGTGGTGCTCATGGACGTCCAGATGCCCGTCCTCGACGGAGACGAGGCGACAAGGCGAATCCGGGCCGGCCTGGTGCACGGCTGCCCCCGCGACGTGCCGGTGATCGCCCTGACCGCCCATGCACTCGAAGGGGACCGGGAACGGTTCCTCGCCGCCGGCATGGATGACTACCTCTCGAAGCCTTTCGACTCGGAAACGATGGAAGAGGTGCTCTCCCGCGTCGCCCCCAGGAGGGGGGCGCATCGCGAAGCCCAGGAGGGGTGAGAGCGATGAGCATCCCAGGAGGGGGGCGCATCGCGAAGCTCGGGAGGTCCGGGAGCGATGAGCATCCCAGGAGGGGGGCGCATCGCGAAGCCCAGGAGGGGTGAGAGCGATGAGCACCGTAGGAGGGGGGCGCATCGCGAAGCCCAGGAGGGGTGAGAGCGATGAGCACCGGCGGTCACCTCCCCGAATTCTGCAGCATCGTGAGAAAGCGAAACATACCCTGAAGGGAAGGGAAAGACAGGGTCGTCCTGCGATGTAGACCTGCCACTGACCTGCCACTCCGTCCCCAATGGATGGACGCGCCGTCACCATACCCTCACGATAGGGTACGCGTCGAAGCCTGCGTCCCTACTGACGATCGGCGTACCGTCGGTTAGCGCCTGCGTGACGAGCAGTCGATCGAACGGGTCACGGTGGTGAAATGGCAAGCTAGCAACGCCAGCCGCGTGGGCCAGAGAGATCGGCAGCAGTGCGATCCGGTTCCTGGTCAATGACCGCTCCGTGAACTCCCTGCACGGGCGCCGCGAGGCTCAACTTACCGAGGCTCACCTTGATCGCCATTTCCCAGCAACTCGCAACGCTCAGGAAGAGGTCGTTGGCGGGGTCGGACATGACCGTTCGCGCCTTCTCGCTCAGGCTCTCGTGACCCCACACGAACCAGAGAAACGCGTGCGTGTCCAGAAGCAGCTTCATCTCATGTAGTCCCGAAACTCGTCGAGAGGGGCGTCGAAGTCCTCAGCCATGAACAGCACCGCGTCCTTCTCGCTCCCCGGCTCCCTTGGTTGGGACGCATGGACTCCGCGCGCCACCAAGCTCGCCACCGGCTCGTTGTCCCGAAGAATAACGACCTCCTCCCCCGGGGTCATCGTTCGGATGATATCCGGCAGTCGGGCCTGAGCTTCCTGAAGTGTCACGCTCGTCATGGTCGATGCCCCTCCTTCCCCCGTGGGCTGCCTGGCACTCCTCTATCTTGCATCGGTGGTCCGCACGGGGGAAGGAGATTCCGGCGCCTGGCCCCAGCCCGAGCGACCCGCGCGCCACCTTGGGCGTGGCCCAGGGCGAGCACCTACGCCGGGAAGCACTCCGCGAAAAAAGGGGCGAAAGGGTAACTGGAAAGGGGCGAAAGGGACGTAACTGAAATCCGAAAGGGGCGAAAGGGACGTAACTGAAATCCTGCAATTCGCCTCGGCCGAAGCGAGAAAAGCGGCGTTTCAGTTACGTCCCCCTGTGGGCCTGCGTCCCCCTGTGGGCCTGCTTCTCCCCGGCCCTTTCGAACCTTTACCCTGTACGATACCGCCGCCCTCACCGCGGCTTTTTGAACATTGGATTGAAGCGACGCTGCGCGTCGCATCAATCCTTAGGGTTGTGCCTTGCCAGTTCGACGTTCACCGGTTCGGCGCCCGGGATCGGATGAGTTCCTTTACATACGGGTGGACGCTCAAAGTATTCGCCCCCTTTGGCGAGGAAGGGTGGAATACCCATGTGGATAGTGCCTCACCGCCTGCATACGGGTATATCCACGTATCCTTCGGCTCGCCCAGCGCGTGAAGGCCGCGGCCTTGTCTTCCAAAAGAGGGCAAGTTGTCCCAGAGCGCTGCCCCGAGCACCAGAATACGGCGCGGCTTAAGTTCGTTCAGGACCTCTTCAAAGGGTCCCTGGCTGCGCGCCCACATCTCAGAAGTGGGCCGCCAACGGGGGCCATCCCCGACGGGTTCTTGAATGAAGTTGTAAAAGCTTACTGAATGCCAGAACTCGCGGCGGTCAATCTCGTATCCCGGCCGTCCAAGGACCAGTTGCATGATAGATGTCCAGAATCTGTGGTTCTGACCATCAACGTACGCCTGCGTGTAACGAACCGTAGCGTCAGGATCCCCGTCTCCGTAGTGAGATTCTCCAAGCACGAGCAGTCGAGTTCCGGTAACGTTAGCGGCCCCGTAATTCTCGCCTATCCACGGCGTATAATGAATCTTCATCGCACCTCCCTTGAGCACAACGGCAAGCACAACCGGCGCTGTCAAGCGTCCGGTTCGTGCCTGTGTTGGCCGTTACGCCTTCCGCCGTGGCTCCAAATCTCGCAATGATGATAAAAGGGCCTCCTCGAGATTCCTTACGCTCATGAATTGAGTCATAGAGTAGGCGCTGTAGTCATCACCGCGGACCAAAGCCAGTCGACCGGCCAAGGCGGTTTTGTACACCATTGGAGCATACAACGTCAGGGGATGCCGCCGCGTCCGCTCAAAGGGGAACAAACTCGAGACCGCGACGTCGTTGCCGTGGAGGAAGTCGTTTCTGACGTCGTACAGTTGCGCGGCAATTTTTTGGACTAGAGTGACGCTGACCTTGGCCTTCTGCAAATGTATGCGGTATCTGCGTTTAGAGAGTGCCGGCGCGTTGAAACGATAACTACCTATTCCAGCCATGACCCTCTTTTTGTTTACGTTGGCCTTGCCTGGGTGAAACAAAATCTCTAGAGCGCTGACCCAGAGTGAAATGCTCGCTCCGTAGTCATATATGGTGGCGTTGTTTTCGAATGGAATTCCGCTAGCAAGGAAGGCCATCTCGAGAGACCTGAAAAGAGCCCTGGTCTGCCAATCCTTCTTCTTTTCCTTCGCATACCGTTCCTTCCAAGCCACCACCAATGCCTCGAAGAGCTCTTCATCGTAGAAGACACCCCTGGGGGTCACTGGCGCTAACTCTGGCGAGGTTTGGCCCCTGAACTCCTTTGGCTCGTTAATGGCGAGAAGAGATGGCGTGCGCGTGATCAGGTAATCGTCGTCGCTCGCCACGGTCGGGTAAATCTGGAAGTAATTCGAGTACCTAAGCAGGTTGAAGGCCTGCGCGCGAACGGCAAACTCCTGCGACGCCTGTACGATCGTGCTCAAGGCAACGGAGTTCCGAAACGCGACGAGAGCTTCTGCACTCAGCGCACCCGCCGGAGCATCGGACTTCGCGAGAAGTAGGCTAGGCCTCACCTTGCGCTTGAATTGATCGGTGAAGCTTCCAACCATTCGTGCCAGTGCTTTAGAGCTTTGGAGCAACGGCAGGGCACGTTCATCCTCGGGAGGGACAATGGCGAGGTACTCGGTAACTATCGGCTCTTCGATACAGAGGTTATGTAGCAACGCGAGTGAGCGCCACTTCAACTGCAACCCTCCAGTGATTGTCTATCTTGCCGGCCAACGAGTCTGTTGAATAACCCCAGATCGAATTCGGCACCCCCTCTCGGGGGTCGTTTTTCGAAAACGCGCCGCCAGGTCTGCCCGCCTGAGTTACACCCGGATCCCACGGCTGGGATCGCTTCGCCCGGCCCCCGTTGGC
>JACRCS010000432.1 GCA_016218905.1 Deltaproteobacteria bacterium | reverse complement strand
CTGCCCGGTCCGGGAGCTCTGCCCGTGGCCCGACAAGACCCGATGAAGCCCGAGATCGCCGAAGCGCTCCTCCTGCGCGCAACTCCCTACGGTGAAACGGACGCCGTGGTGCACCTGCTCACCCGGGAGGCGGGCCTCCTTCCCGTCCTCGCCCGGGGAGCCCGTAAGTCCAGGCGCCGGTTCGGAGGCGCCCTGGACTACTTCTGCCTCCTCTCGGCCGAGGTGCGGCCCGGCCGCCACGGCCTGGGGACTCTCCTGGGGGTGGACCTCGTGAAGAGCTTCGACACGGTCCGAAGCTCGGTCGACTCCTACCTCCTCGGCTGCCACGTCCTCGAGGTCGCGAGGCTCGGCTCCCGGGAGGCGTGCCCCGCGCCCGAGCTCTTCGAGCTCGTCCTCGCCAGCCTCGAGGCCCTGGAGCGCGGCGCCCCGGCCGCCGGCTTCGCCCCGGTCTTCCAGGCCCGGGCACTCTCGGTCCTGGGTTACGGCCTCGCGCTGGACTGCTGCCCCTCCTGCGCCTCGGAGCTCCGCCCGGACGGGGCGGCCCTCTGCGCCGAGCCCGGGACCCTGGCGGCCGGCGTGACCTGCGCGGCGGGCGGGGGTCGCGCCGGCCGCGCGCTCTCTCCCGGCGCGTTCCAGACGTTGCGGGCCGCCCTGCGCCTCCCCCTCGGCCGCCTATCGACGCTGCGGCTCACGGCCGCCGTCGAGGCCGAGCTCCTAAGCCCCCTGGAAGCGCTCCTCTCGTCGGCCCTGGGGGCCCGGCCCAAGTCCCTCGACGCGCTCCATCGCGGCTGGGAGCTCGGGGGCGCAGTGATGATCGAAGAAGAGAAGGAGAGAGAGTATCCATGCTTCTGAACGACGAACCGGCCTCCGTCGCGATCGTGCCGGAGGGCGAAGTGACCGCGCGCCTCTGCGCCTTCAAAGAGAGGCTCTCCCGCCGCGGCCTGACGGGTGCCCTGGTCCAGCTGAAGGTGGACCGCTTCTATCTCTCGGGCACCGCCCAGGACGCCCTGCTCTGGGTGGACGCGGAACGGGACCCGGTCCTATGGGTCCTCCGGGACGTCGGCCGCGCCCGCGCGGAGACGCCGGTGGAGGTCGTCCCGGTCCGTTCCCGCCGGGAGCTCTGGAGCGCCGCCCGGGCCGCGACCCAGGAGGGGCGCGTCGGGATCATGGCCGACAGCCTCTCCGTCGCGGAGTTCGGCCGCCTCAACCTCTCGGGCACCTCCGTGGAGGACGTCTCCCCGGACCTCTTCGAGCTTCGGAGCCGGAAGAGCGCCTGGGAGGTGGAGCAGATGGAGGCCGCGGGGCGCGTCGCCGCGGCCGGCTACGCCTATGCCGCGGAGGTGCTGCGGGAGGGCATGACCGAGGCCGAGCTCGCAGGCCTCCTCTTCGCGAAGATGATGTCGCTCGGCCACGAGGGCCTCCTGCGGTGCCGGAACTTCGAGGCCTACCCGTGGCACATCGTCGCCGGCCCGAACACGCTCGTCGCGGGGGCGAACGACTCGGCGGTGATCGGGCGGGGCTTCACGCCGGCGTTCCCGTGCGGCGCGAGTCTCCGGCCGATCCGGAGGGGCGAGCCCGTGATGGCGGACTTCGGGGCGACCGTCTTCGGCTACCAGACGGACCAGACCCGCACGATCTGCCTGGGCCCCGCGCCGGAGTGGCTCCTGGAAGGCCACCGGAAGATCGAGGAGGTCCACGCCGCGGCCCAGCGCGCGCTCCGGCCCGGCGCCACTGCCGCTCAGGTCTTCGCGGCCGCCGAGGAGACGGCGCAGGCGCTCCGGCTCGAAGGCTACCTCGGGCCGCCGGAGCGGAGGTGCCGCTTCATCGGCCACGGGGTGGGGCTGGAGACGGTGGAGTCGCCGATCCTCGCGCAGGGGGCCGACCTCGTTCTGGACGAGGGGATGACCGTCGCCGTGGAACCGAAGGCGGTCTTCTCGGGGCTCGGCGGCTTCGGGGTGGAGGACACCTTCCTCATCACGCGAGACGGGCCCCGGCCCTTCGCCCCGGTGCCCCTGGAGCTGATCGTCGTCTGAGAACCGGCCGGCACGGCCGGTCCTCAGTTTTCGGTTTTCGGTCCTTGGTCTTCTACCGACAACCGATCACCGAGAACCCATGACTGGCGAGTCGGCGCCCGGGCCGGGGAAACCGCTCCTCGCCTGACCTGGGGCCGATAGTCTTCCCAAGGCCGGCTTGCGCGTGCGTACCCCTTCCTGACGTGAAATCCCTTGTGAGCTCCGAACCTTGAAGGTTAGGCTAAGTCCCCGTCATGCAGAAGCTCCTCGGCATCTTGATGCTCCTCTCGATCGGGTTCGTCGGCTGCTCCAAGCCCGAGGCGGACCCGCTTGCCTCCGGAACCAGCGCCGGTTCGCGGAGGATCTCGATCGGGCTCATTCCGGAGCAGAACATCTTCCGGCAGTTGGATCGCTACGACCCCATCGCGAGGTACCTCTCGAGGAAGACCGGGACCAACATCGAATTGAAGGTCTTGAGGCGGTACGGAAACATCTTCGAGAACTTCAAGACCGGGAACATGGATGGCGCGTTCTTCGGGAGCTTTACGTACGTGCTGGGCCACAGCAAGCTCGGGGTCGAAGCGATCGCCACGCCGGTGTGGCTCAACGGCGAGTCCAGGTATCACGGGTGTTTCGTCATCCGAAAGGACAGCGCCATTCGCGGACCTGGAGACATGAGGGGCAAGGTTCTGGCGCTCGTCGACAAGGTGACGATGGCCGGCTACCTCTACCCCATGGTGTATCTCCAGTCGAACGGAATCACGGATCCTAAGAAGTACTTCAAGGAAACCTACTTCGCCGGTACCCATCGGGACGTCGTCTACGACGTGCTCGCCGGCCGCGCGGACATCGGGGCGGTGAAGAACACCATCTTCGCCCGCCTCGCGTCCCAGGACGCCAGGGTGGCGGCCGAGCTGACGCTGTTCGGCCGGTCCGCCGAGGTTCCGGAGAACTCCCTGGCCGTGCGGGCCGACCTGGAGCCGTCGCTGAAGGTAGCCTTGAAGGAGGCGCTGCTCGCGATGGACCGCGACCCGGAGGGCGCGGCGGCCCTCGCGACCTTCGGTGCGCGCCGCTTCGTCGCGACCTCGGACGCGGACTTCGAGCCGGTGGTGAAGTACGCGCGGCAGATCGGCACCGATCTGGCGACCTTCGAGCCCGGGCACGAATGACCGCTGGAGAGCCTAGGAGAGACGGTCGCCGGGGCGGGGGGGCCGGATGAAGAGGAAGGCCCTCATCGCCACGGCGCTCTTTTGCCTCGCGTTCTTCCTGGCCGGGGCCTTCATGGTCAGCCAGGTGCGGACCGGAACGGCTTCCCTCGACATGCTGATCCGCCTTCACCAGGTGGAGATCCTCCGCGAGCACCTCCTCTTCCAGACCAAGACCGTCCAGTCGGGGCTGAAAGCGAAGGACACGCGTTTTTCCGAGGGGCCCGACACGCTGATCGGCCAAGTCAGGAGAATGGAAGCTGAGGCGAAAGAGTGCTTCTCCTGCCATCACAGTGCCGCGGCCAAGGCGAGGCTCTCCGATCTTCACGCCCACATCCTCCGTTACGAGGACGCGATCAGCCGGGTCATGACGGTGGTCGGGGGCCCCGAGCGGCTCTCCAGGGAAGAGGACGCGGCGTTCCTCGAAGGCACCGTGCTCCTCAACGAGCTCCACGAGTTGCTCGAGTTCACGTCCCAGAGGCTTCGCCACAGGACGTACGAGGCCCTCGCAGCCATCAGAAGGACGAATCTCGTCGTCTATGTTCTCCTCGGGATCGGTCCTCTGCTCGCCATCGGGCTCAGCCTGATGTTCGTCCGTTCCTTTGCCCGTCCGGTCGAAGTGCTCCTGGAGGGGACGCAGAGGCTCGAGGCAGGCGATCTCGGCTACCGGCTCGAGGGGCTCAAGGACGAGTTCAAGGCGGTGGGGGACTCCTTCAACCGGATGGCCGACTCCCTCAAGGACCAGATGACGAAGATGCAGAGGACGGAGCAGCTGGCCCTCTGCGGTGAGATGGCTGCCAGCCTCGCCCACGAGATTCACAATCCGCTCAACGCGATCAAGGTCTCTCTTCGGGTTCTTTCCGAAGACATGATCTTGTCGCCCGACGACCGGATCGCGTTCGAGCGGGTCAACGGGGAGGTGGACCGGATCGAGACCCTCATGGGGAACCTTCTCGACTACGCCAGGCCCCCCAAACCGGAGCGAAAGACCGTCGACGTCAACGAAGTGATCGAGACGGCGGTCATGTTCTCGATGCATCACCGCCTCGCCGGGAGGACGGGAGAGACGGCCATCGAGGTCAGGAGCGTCCTCGACCCGCACCTCCCGCGCACGATAGCCGATCCGAAGCAGCTGGTGCAGATCTGCCTCAATCTCCTCATCAACGCCGTGGAGGCGATGCCCCACGGCGGGGTCGTCACCGCGCGGAGCTGCCTGGAAGCGGACTCGATTCGGGTGGACATCGCGGATACCGGGCCCGGTGTGGACGAAGAGCTCCGGGAGAGGATCTTTGAGCCGTTCTTCACGAGAAAAAGGAACGGAACCGGTCTGGGCCTGGCGATCACGAAGCGGCTGATCGAGCAACAGGGTGGCTCGGTGAGCGTCGCGAAAGGGCCCGAGGGGGGCGCTTGCTTCACCGTCCGGCTGCCCGTCATCACACAAGGAGAGCTTTCCGTTGGGCTCTAAGGCGCGGATCCTCCTGGTCGAGGACGACGAGCTCACCCTCTCGATGGTGAGCCGTTCCCTGAAGAAGGCGGGCTACGACATCGCCACCGCTTGCGCGGCCAACGGGCTCCTGGAACAGGTCGAGGCGTGGTCGCCGGACGTGATTCTGCTCGATATCACGTTGCCCGACGGGAGCGGCCTCGATGTGCTGGAACGGCTACGCAAGAAGGGTGTGGGGGCCGAAGTGGTGATGCTCACGGCCGACCGGACGGCAGGCTCCGCCATTCGCGCCATGAAGTTGGGGGCCGCGGACTACCTCACCAAGCCCTACGACCTCGAAGAGGTGAAGATCGTCCTTCGCAAGATTCTGGAGAAGAAAAGGCTCGAGCGGGAGCTCGACTACCGGAGGAAAGTCGATTCGGACCGCCCCAACTATCCGATCGTCGGGGACTCTCCTCCGATGGGCGCCCTCAGGGAGAAGATCCGCCGCTTGGCCGAGGCGCGGGTCAGCACGGTTCTCATCACCGGCGAAAGCGGGACCGGAAAGGAACTCGTAGCGCGCGCCCTTCACGAAGCGTGTTTCGGCTCGTCGTCGGGTTTCGCTCCGTTCATCGGCGTCAACTGTACGGCTCTGCCCGAGAGCCTCATCGAAAGCGAACTCTTCGGGCACGAGAAGGGCGCCTTCACGGATGCCAAATCCGAGAAGAAGGGCGTCTTTGAATTGGCACAGGGAGGGACGGTCCTCCTGGACGAGATCGGCGACATGCCTCTCTCGCTTCAGACAAAGCTGCTGCGCGTTTTGGAAGAACGCTCACTCCGGCGCATCGGCGGCAAGAACGAGATCCCTGTCAATGCGATGGTGCTCGCGAGTACGAACCGCGACCTCCTCGCCGCCGGCACGAGCGGCCGCTTCCGAATGGACGTGTACTATCGGCTCAACGCCTTCTCCCTCCAGGTCCCGGCCCTGAGGGACCGGGGGCACGATATCGTCGACCTCGCCAACTACTTCGCCTCCCACTTCTGCGCGAGGTACAGCAAGCGCCCGATCCAAGGCTTCACTCCCGAGTGCGAGCAGATGCTGCTCCGGTACGACTGGCCCGGCAACGTTCGAGAACTGAGGAACGTCATCGAGCGCATCGTCGTCCTGGAGAGCGCCGATTGGGTCGGACCCGAGCACCTTCCCTTGGAAATCCGCTCGAGAGGCAGCACCCGCTCCGATGAGCGGCCCTTCAAGCTACCGGAGAGCGGTCTCTCCCTGGAGGAGCTGAAGCGGGACCTCATCCGGCAGGCGGTCGAACGCGCCGCCGGCAACAAGACCCAGGCGGCACGTCTCCTGGGGATCAGCTACGAGGCCCTGCGCTACCAGCTCACCAAGTACGGCATCGACTGACCCGCCCGTCTTTCTCTCCAGCTCAGTAGACGAGCCTGACGACCTGCCCGGGTGCCGTGACGACGACGCTCGGGAAGTAGGTCTGCTCGTAATAGCCCTCCCAGCTGTCCCACCAGTCGATGACGACCGAGTAGGGGGTGGTGCTCAGGGGGACGGACAGGTCCGCGACCCCGCTCCAACTGGGGCAGCCGCCGGCGCCGGAGGCGACCACCGGACCCCACTCGCCGGACCGGACCGTCCACCTCGCGTTGGCCTCGGGATCGTAGGAGCAGGGCGAACCGCTCACGTCGCTGTCTCCCCAGATGAGGCGGAGCGTCCCGCCTCCGCTGCTCACGGTGAAGCCTACGGTCTTCGGGGACTCCACGTTGCCGGACCAGTCCTCGGACCAGAACGCCAGCGAGTAGGAGATCGTCCCGCTGGTGGCGGGGAGGACGACCCTCGTCCCCGTCTGAGCGGGGCCGCCGTTGAGGCGGTAGTAGGTCGCTTTCACCCCCAGGGTGCTCGCGTCCGACGCCGACAGCCTGATCACCGCTCCGTTGTAATAGCTGGCCCGTGCGTCCGACGTGGTCTCCGGAGGTGTCGTGTCGGCGATCACCGTGAACGAGGCCGTCTGATGCACCGGCTCGGTGTTTCCGGCCTGGTCCTTGGACCAGAACTCAAGCGTGTGCGAGCCGGGAGCCACGACGAACAGGTTCTTGCCGGCGGCCGTCACGGCCCCGCCGTCCAGCTTGTAGAAGGTTCTTCCGACGCCCACCTTTCCGTTGTCCGTGATCGAGAACTCGATCCTCGCCGGCCCGACGTACGTAGTCTGAGCGTTCGATGCCGTGCTGGGCGGGGTGACATCTTCTGACACGTAGGCCGAGTGGCAGTTGAGGCAGCTCGCCTGCGCCACTTGCCAGTAGGCACCGTGGCAGCGGCTGCAGTCGTTCCCTTCATCGTAGGCGTCTTCAAAGGGCGCGTGGCTCTTGGTCGAATCCGCGTGATAGGAGGGGTGACAGCCGCCCTGCTGGCAACCCTTCGTCCAGGTGCCGAGGGTGTCCTGGGGGCTCGGGTGACAAGTCGCGCAATGGTTGCCGTGAGCTCGAGGCAGATCAGTGGTGTGGCAGATCGTACACTCCACGGTTACGGCGAAGTAAGGCCTCTCGCCCCTCCACCCGGCATCGTCGTGACCGTCATCGGGAAAGACGGTGATCGAGCCGCTTCCGGGCGTCGCCGCCGAGTGACCCGGGTGCGAACCCTCCGAATGGCAGCCGAAGCAGTCCGTGTTGCCGGTGGCGATCGCGCCGACTACCTCGAGCGCGGAGCTCAGGTGACAGGTGCTGCACGTGACCGGGCGACCGTCGCTCGTCGTCCTATCCGCACGGGCGTGCTCACGGGCGAGGGATTGAGCGTGGCACTCGGTGCAGTCGGGCAAGGCGGTTTTGTGCAACTCCGGGACGTCGTGGCTCGGCACCTCTGTCCCGGCGGTTGTGAGCATCGACACGCCCGGCTGATGGCAGACGATGCAGTCCACCGTCTCGCGGTTTTGGCCGATCCGGATCGGGACCGTCGGATCGCGCTTATAGGGCGCGTACGTGATGCTCTCGTGCTGCCCGTGGTACCAGCCGCTGCCGTAGCCGAGCCAGTCGCCGGGCCTTCCGTGGCACTGGCCGCAGAAGGTGAACTCCTGGGACTGCACTTCGATTCCGGAAGCCCCGCCTTCCTTGTGGCACACCCCGCAGTCGCTCCCGCCGCTTTCATGCCAAACTCCACCGAACCTGACCCTCGCGGCGTGTACTCCTTCCCAGGGAAGGGGCGTGAACGTGCTGCCCCAGGCCCACTCGGCGGTGCCGTAAGAAACGTGACACGGTGTGCAGCTCCCGATGTTCGAGTCGGCCATGTCCGGGTACGTCGACGTATAGAATTGCCAGAGCTGGCTCTTGTCCGCCACGGTCAGCACGACGGTATGGTAGGTCTCGTCCGCGAGGTCTTCGGCCGGCGTGTAGGTCACGCGTCCTGTCGCGGCATCGTAGGCGGGAGCCACGGTCTTGCCGTCCACGGTCAGGACGATGGACCCGGCGCTCAGCCCGGTGTTCACCCGGGCTGAGATGACGGGCCGCAGGTTGGCGCCGTAGGTCACCGGCGCGAACTCGGTAATCGTCGTCTGGCTGGCTACCGTCAGCCGAAAGGTCTTCGCGGCCGTATTCCCGACGCTATCGGTCGCCGTGAGCACGAGCGTGTGGGAGCCACCGGCAATCGGGCCGGAGTAGGACACCCACCACGTGGTCCAGTCCCAGTCGCCCTCGCCGTCGTCGCCGGGTTCCGGGTGCCCAATCGACGCCGGAAGGGGGGTCCCGTCCAGCGTCAGGGTCGGTGCGGTGTAGATGTTCGAGGCATCGTATACATCGGCCTGGAATCTCAGCATGCCGTCCGTGATCGTCATCCCGTCCTGGACCACCGGGTACCAGCCGTAGGCGCGCACCGTGATCGTAGGGGGCTCGGTATCCGCCGCTTGTACGAAGGTGGCCGCAGAGAGGGCCGCGGCAAGCAGGACGGAGAGCAGTATGGAGCCCCGGGCAGGCCGTCTGGTACGACAGGTGCGATGATGTTCGCGAAGCTGCTGGATCATGGAGACCCTCCGTGGAAAGTGCGTCAAACGGATCGGGTTCGCTGCCGCGCCGCAGGGGTACTAGTTATCAGTTATCAGTTATCGGTTATCAGTTATCAGTTATCAGTTATTGGTAATTGGTAATCGGTGATGGTTTTGACTGACAATCGACACCTCACCTCTTGAATCCAGCGCAGAAGGCGCCTTTGGACCGACTACGCAAGTTTCATGCCTTCCCGAGCGGCAGAGGGCTCCGGCACGCGTCTTGAGGGCAAAAACCCAGTGTCGGAGCAGGGTTATGCGGCGTAGGGAGTGGCAGCACCGCCCGGCTCCTCTCTCGCCGGCGCCCCGTATCTGGGCAAACCTGGTGATTTCACCGATCGACATGTTGATTTCAACGAATCACGGGGTGTTGAATTCCCGCCTCCCCGCATCCCGTGTCACCGCCGGGACGCTCCAAGTTGCCGCCGATCCAATTGTTTCTTGGACGAAGCAGATCCATGGCACATAGCTTGCTTTCGGTCGGGGCCCGGAGGGTCGAGCCGTGGAAACCGTGAAATCAACAACTCTGAGGAATGCCCGGGCCCGTGCGGCCGCCTGGGTGCTGCTGCTTCTCCTGACCAGCGCGCCTGCCTCGGCCGCCATAGGGGACCGAGGCCTCATGACCGTCGAGTTCCTCTACGCCATCGAGTACGCCGGCGGCCGGTCGGACATGCTGAAGGCCCCGATGGACCTCTTCTTCGACCGGAAGCACGGCGAACTGTACGTGACCGACCCGGGACGCCACGCCGTCCTCATCTACGACCGAAACGGCATGTTCGTACAGGAGCTGCGGGTAGAGAGCCCCGAGGGCGCGGCCTCCCAGGTCGCTGTGGACGCCCGGGGGCGCATCTACGTGACCCACCTGAACTCTCCTCGGCTGACCGTCCTCGATTACCGCGGTGCCTTCCTCGACTCCTTTCTCCTTCCCGGCACGGAGGAAAAGGGCCGCGTGCGGCCGATGTCCCTCGCCGCCGGTCCGGACGGAGGCGTGTACGCCCTGCTGGCTGCGGGCGGCGTGGTCCGAGTCGACCCCGACGGAGAGGCGCATCGAGTCATCTCCCTGAAGGGAGAAGGACAGCCGAATGCCATCACCGCGGTCGCGGTGGACGGCGACGGCCGGCTCCTCTTCGGAGACATGCGGCCGTACTCCTGGGTTCGTCTCGATCCCGCAACCGGTAAGTTCGAACGGCACGGCACCCCCGGGGTTCTCTACGGGCAGCTCGCCCGCCCGTCCGGACTCGCTTCGGACGAGGCCGGCCACGTGTTCGTGCTGAGCTCCGTCACGAGCAAGGTCTCCTGCTTCGATCGGCAGGGGAAGTTCTACGAGGAATTCGGGGCGCTGGGGGACGGATACGGCACGTTCTACATGCCGAGCAAAGTCGTCTCCGACGGAAAGGACCGGCTCTACGTCCTGGAGAGCATGCTCAGGCGGATCCAGGTGTTTCGGATCGGCTTTCCCAGCAGAGGCGCGCTCGTCGGGAGCCCGTCTGTGATCAAACCGGACAGGGGCTGAGGAACCCGGTCAACGTGCGAAAGGAGGATCGAGGAGAGGAGCAAGGAAGGTCACTGTGAGTCTAACGAACTAGCCGGCAAGACCGGCACCTTCCTCCGAAAAAAGGCAAACCCCGAGCAATCGGGGGACGCAAAGCCACGGGTCCTGAGAATGCAGGACGGCCGGGCCGCCGGAGGCACCCAAACCATAGGGAGGAAGGAAAGATGAAACGGAATCGTAAGTCCATCGCTCTTCTGGTCGCCGCTGCCATGACGGCTGCTCCCGCGCTCGCTGCTGCGCCCGCCGGGCGCCCGGGCGCTTTTCCCGGCAGCGAGGGCGGTCCCAACACGAAGCAGTACCACTCCTACGACGGCTTGATCTGCACGGATTGCCACACCCTCCATAACAGCGAGGGCGGCGCGAAGGTCGCCACCACGGGCGGCTGGGGCGCAGAGGCCGCGTACCGCGAGCTCCTGAAGAAGGGCGACTGGACGGACATGTGCCTCTCCTGTCACAAGCAGGGGTACAACACCTCGGCGACCGCCGACCTCGTCGGCGTCGAGAACAGCGGCTGGATCGCCCCCATCGTCATGACCAACGACGGCATCGTTCCCGGTGGGATCGCCATGCCCGCCGGCGACTTCTACTGGTCGAACCTCGACCCGAAGAAGGGCCACAACCCCTCGTACACGAAGGGGTCGATGACGACCGCGACGTCGAAGCTGATCCAGGCCGACAGCGTGCTCGGCTCCACTCCCCCGGGCGGCAGCATCACTGACGGCGAGTGGTCCTGCCACTCCTGCCACGGCATGCACGCCCGGTTCAGCGACAGCTACGGCGCCTGGCGGCAGCTCAAGCGTAAGGTGAACAACAAGAACGTCAGCGGCGACGTCACGAGCTTCGGCGTGGAGACGATCGTCGGAAACGTGACCCAGGACGCGGCGTACGAGCCGATCAAGTCGAACTCCCGCGGCGATATCGTCGGGAACGACTACCTGAACGTCCGCAAGGACCTCAAGCCCCTCGAGGGCGCGGATCTCTTCCAGTCCGAAAGCGACACGAACAAGAACGTGTACCGGGGCGGCTTCTCCTCCTTCTGCGCGGCCTGCCACGGCGACTTCCACGGCGGAAACGGCGAGACGCGGACGACCGACAACGGCAAGACCCGCGTGGGCGGCACCTGGCTGAAGCACCCCACGAACGTCAAGATGAACGAGGCCGGCAGCAAGTACGGCATCTCGACCTACACGAAGCAGGTCACGAACACCCAGAGCACCGCTCCGAACCCCGTCGGTTACGACTGGCGGTACCCCCTGGTCCAGCCCGACAGCGACTTCACCGTCAAGGTTGACGTCGCGTCCATGGGCGATGCCCTCACGGCCATCGGGGACGACCGGATCATGTGCCTCACCTGCCACAAGGCCCACGCGACCAAGTTCGAGAACATGGTCCGCTGGGACGCGAACGCCCACGCCTTCCTGCCGAACGGCACGGAGGATCCCACGGGTACGGCCTACGCCGCCGGCGACAACATCGCCTTCGGCTGCGGCAAGTGCCACCAGAAGGGCGGAGCGAAGGCCTTCGTGAAGGCCTTCTAAGTTCCCCTCTTCTCTGCTCAGGACAGCGCGCGGGCGGCAATCGGCGCCCGCGCGCCTTCTGCTCCCCCAGAGCGGGTCGTCAACTCCGCGCCTTCCAGGACTTCTTTCCCGTCCCGGAGGTAAGAGCCACCGTCTCCTGCAGTGGCGGATCCGTCTCCTGCAGTGGCGGATCCCGGCGGAAGCCAGTTTGTTGACACTGCCTGCCTGGAGGTGGTAGGAAAGCACGGTTTATTTCCATGGGTTCTAAACAAATAAGGACCTCCCTTCCGATGACCAGAACGGCGCTTTGGCTCCTGCTGCTCTTCCTGACCTCCTGCGCCGCCCAACCCGTACGCCGGGAAGTTCCTCCGCCTGCGCGTTCTCCCTCGGCAGAGAGCTCGTCTTCGGCTCCCGCTTCGAAGCCCGAGAGCGTGAAACCGGCCGACCCGAAGGTCGTCGAAGGGCGGAAGCCGGCCGAAGTCACGACTGCCGCCGGCCCGGCGGCGGGGCCGGCGGGCCCCAACGGCGGGTGGCGCCCCACGTTCTCGCCGGACGGGACGCGGATCGCGTTCCTGTCCTCCACGCCGCACGTTCCGTCGGACCTCTGGGTCATGGAGGCGGACGGGACCCGGGTCAAACGGCTCACGACCCGGGGTGCGGAGAGTTTCCGCTGGTCCCGGGACGGTAAGTCCCTCTTCTTCACGACGCGGCGCAAGGGCTTCAGCGAAGTCCTCCAGATCGACGCGAACGGGGGAAGCAAGGAAGAGCGCGTTCCCGGTCTCCCGCCTCAGGCGAGCGAACCGGTCGAGTCTCCGGACGGGCAACTCTTCGCCTTCACGGCTCCCGGCGAGGGGGGCGTCCGCGATCTCTGGATGGGGACCGCCGATCGCTCGCGCGTCGAGCCGGTGACGGAGAAGATCGGCATCCGCAGCATCTTCTGGGGACCCGACGGCCGGAAGATCTACTACGAGACCGGCGGCAAGGGTTACGGGGTGGGGATCTGGGAGATGGACCTCCGGACCATGGAGAGCCGGCCGATTCTCACGAAGTACGTGGGAACTCCCGTCTACCTCGCTAGAACGGGACAGATGGCCTACCCGTATCCGATAAACCCGGGGGAGTTCGAGGTCCGGACGATGAACCTCGACGGGTCGGGCGAACGAGCGCACAAGGCCCCTCGTCTGGGAGGGCGCGCGATCGCATGGGACACCGACGGCGCCGGAGTCTACCACCTCGGCCAGGCTGCGAGCCCGCGAGCCGACGAAGCCGGCCCGGAGGGCCCGAAGACCGAGAAGAGCTCCTCCGCTCCCCATGGGGGCACCGCCAGCGTCGACAAGTCCGGAGTCACCTCCTTATGGCGACTCGACCTCTCCAGCGGAGAGGAGAAGCGCGTCACACCGGAAAGCCTGCACGTCGCCGACTTCTCGGTTGCACCGGACGGTGCATCCCTCGCGCTCTCGGGCGTATTGGAGGAGAGCTTCGGGACCGAGCTCTTTCGCTTGGACCTGGGTTCCGGAGAGCTCACGCGGCTCGCCCGGAGCCGCCCCTCGTCCTGGAAGCCGACGCCCTCCCCGGACGGTACGAAGGTCGCGTACTTCACGAACGAGGGAAGGCTGGACGTCCTGCGGGTGGTGAGTCACGAGGGCGTGGAACTCGCCACCTATCCCGGCTTCGTCGAGGAGGGGGACACCCGGATCTTCTGGCTGCCCGAGAGCGGAGGGCTTCTCGTCTTCTCCGCACGGGGGCTCTTCGGCTTCACCGAGAAGGAGCCGATCCGCTTTCCGAACCAGGGGGATCACCGGGCGTGGCTCGACGCCGACGTCTCGATCCAGGAGGATCGGGTGCTGCTGAGCTCCATCCCCCGTTACGGAGAGACGCCGGGGCTCTACGAGCTTCGCGCGGTCGATGGGACGTTTCGGCAGAGGGACCTCCGGTATCCGGCCCCGCCGGAACCGGCTGCGGGGCTGTATCTGCAGCCACGTTGGTCGCTGGACGGCAAACGCGCCGTCTTCACCGACGGCAAGGACGTCTGGACGATGAACGCCGACGGCAACGGCCGCCGGTCCATCACGGACGTCGAGAAGCGAAACCAGGAGAAGAAGGAACGGCCCGCCGTCGCCTCCTTTCCCTTCTGGTCGGCCCGCGGGGACCGCGTCGGCTACTTCCTCACGGTGTACGAGGAGAAGGGGATCGTGCACCAGCTCTGGACTGCCCGGGCCGACGGCTCGGAGGCTCGGCTTCTCTACTCTGCCGAGGTCGACAGCCAGTTTCAGGTCCGCTGGGCCGATTACACCAGCCGGCCCTTCTTCGATGCGGAAGACGGCCGGGTGATCTTCACGGCGCTGGCGGGCGGCATCCCGAACATCGCCTCCGTGCCCGTGGAGGGAGGCGAAGTGAGCTGGCTCACTGCTGACGGCGCGATCTTTCCGGCCCCCATTCCCGAAGAAGATCGAATCCTCTACACGTCCATCGAAGGGAACGCCGAAACCCTCTGGGTCATGAACCTGGACGGAACGGGCAAGCGGCGCTTCGGCCCGGCCCACGACGAGCACGAAGGCCGGCGGTGAGGCGCCGATCCCTCTGGATGGCGGCCGCGCTCGCGCTCGTTCCAGCGGCCTCGGGGGCCCTGGAGCTCGCGCCCGTGGGGACCATCGTCCCGCGCGGAACGGATCGGCCTCTCCTAAGCGCCTCCGGGCTCTGGTACGACCCGCTGCGGGGTTACCTGCTGATCGCCGACACTCAGGCCCATCAGGTGCTCGTGCTTCGGCGCACCGGAGACGTGGTCAAGGTCCTCGGCGGGGCGGGCCGGGTGCGCTTCCCGGTGGCCGTCGCCGCCACGCGCGGCGGGAGGCTCTACGTCGCCCAGCGAGGCAGCCAGAGTCTGCTTGCGATCGACGCGTACGACTCCGCGGCCGAGGGCTTCGGAACGGTGGATCTCTCGCCCCACGGCAGGGGCCGCGACGTCGAGCCCGTCGGCCTCTGGACCAACGGAGCGGGGGACCTCTACGTCGCGGACCGCGGAAACCGCCAGATCCTCGTCCTAGACCGGGAGGGAAAGCTCAAACTGACCATCCCGGGGACGGGAGAGACCGGCGACGTCTGGGTGGAACGATCGGGAGAGATTCTCGTGGCTGACCCGGCCTTCGGCGGAGTGAGGATCTTCCGTGAGTCCGGGGCGCTCGTGGCGACGATCGGCGCGCACCCGGTCCAGGGCCGGGATCCCCTCCGCGCCAGGGCCATCGTTACGGACCGGGCGCAACGGGTCTGGGCCGTGGAGGAGAGCGGGAGCTCCCTTCAGGCCCTGGACCGCCTGGGCAATCGGCTCTTCCGGTCGAGCGGACGGGAAGGCCTCTTTGCTCCCGTCGATCTGTCCATCGATGAGCAGAACAACCTGTACGTCCTGGAGCAGGGGGCGGGGCGGATCTCGGTGTTCGAGATCAGGGGTCTCTGATGGGTCTCTCCTCGGTGCGACGTTGCGCGCTTCCTCTCTTCCTCCTCCTCCTCCTCCTCGCAGTCGAGGCGTGGTCCGGCGAGGTGCGGAACGCCCGCCCCTCGGTCGAGCGTTCCGCCGTCCTCGAGTCCCAGGCCGGAGAATCCTTCCTCCGGGCGCCCCTTGCCCTCGCCCGCGATCCGAAGAACGGGGACCTCCTGGTCACGAGCTTCGAGGCGGGAGAGGTCGTGATCCTCGACCGCCGGGGCTCCCTGCTCCGGCGGCTAGGCCGGGAGGTGGGGCTCGCGAGTCCCCACGGCGTGGCGATCGACCGCGCCGGCCGGATCTACGTCTCCGAAGCCGGCGCCGGAACGGTCAAGGTCCTGAGTCCCTCCGGGACGATCGTGGACGAGCTGGATCTCGCGCGGATCGCCGAGCGACCGGTTTCTCCGGGGCGGATCACCTTCGGGCCGAGCGGCCGCCTGTACGTGGTGGACCTGAGGTCGGACGCGGTTCTCGTCGTGAGCGAGGACGAGAAGCTGCTCGCCACGTTGGGGAAGTTCGAGAGCCTCCAGAAGGCTGCCGAGGGCCCGGGCGGACAGATCGTGGTCCTCAGCGGCCGCGGAAAGGCCGTGACCGTCTTTCGGCCGGACGGAGAGCTCATCCGGTCCTTCGGCGGACACGGCGAACCGGGGGAACGTAACGTCTCGTTTCCGACGGGCTTTGCCGTCGATGCCAAGGGCCGCGTGTGGATCGCCGACGCGTTCCAGCACCGGCTCAAGGTGTTCAGCCTGGACGGCGAGTTTCTGTTCAATCACGGCGGTCTCGAGGGGCAGGTGGAGAAGGACGCGCTCTACTTCCCCGTAGACCTGGCCTTCGGCGAGAAGACGGAGCTCTTCGTGCTGGAGAAGGGCGCAAACCGGATTCAGGTCCTCCGGATCGGGGATCTCGAATGAGGGAGGGACCCGGCGCCTGGGCAGCGCGGCTGGAGGGCAGGGCGGCCAAGGGCCTGATCGGGTGCGTGGTCCTCGCCGGCGCTCTCGGCGCGACCCTCGGGGGCGGGTCCGAGGCGGCGTACTACCACGATCTGGCTCGCAACCAGCAGCCCTGCAGCGACTGCCACACCCTTCACTACAGCGAGTCGGGCACGAAACCGGCACAAGTGGAAGCCGGTGGGCCCTTCGGCCAGCTCAAGATCCGGGCGACCACGAACAAACTGTGCCTCTTCTGCCACGACGGGAGCGACCCCAAGGTCCCGGACGTGATCTCCCCGGCCCCGATGTACGACGGGAGCGGAGACGAGCACTCGGGGGCGGGTTTTTTCGCCAACAGCGGCACGGCTGCCAATCCCAACGGGCACGACCTCGGACTTCCGATCGAGGCGGTGCCCTTCAGCTCCCTGAGGAATGTGACGCTGACGTGCGCTTCCTGCCACGACCCCCACGGGACCCCCAACTACCGGAACCTGCTGACCGCTCCGGCCGGAGGAACGGGAACGGGCCTCGTCACGGGGACGGACGTCTTCCGGCAGGTGCCGCCGGGCGATCCGCCTTCGGCAGGGGCATCGGTCGCGGCGTACAAGGAGTCCAACGAAGGGTACAAAGCCAAGGCCTCCCTCTGGTGTACGGAGTGCCACGACCAACTGAAGCCCTCGGTCAACAATCCCACCGACCGCAAACATCACTTCGTCGACGTGGCGATCGACGGGGCGGGCTATCCGACCGACCCCACGCACTGGGTGGGAGGGACGGGGTCCGGCTTCGGCGACGTGACGGGCGATCAGACGGAAGGAGTTCCTCGACTCCGCTATCAGGTCCCGGGAGCCACGGACTACGCCTCCGCCCGCACCGTCGCGGCGGGCAACCAGGTCATGTGCACCACGTGCCACCTGGCGCACGGAGGCAAGTACCCGAAGGGACTCGTGTGGCCCTACCGGGAAGCGGGCGAACCGGTGGACCGCAACTCCGGGTGTCAGCAATGCCACAACTTTTGAGCGCGAGGCCGCTGGGCCGCCGGGCCGCCGGACGGCTGGGGAGCGAGACGAGCGCTGCTCCGCCGTCCCCGAAGGCGCAGCGTTGCCTGGCGACCCTGCTGTTCCTGGCGACGTTCGGGGTCCTTCTCCTCGGCGTCTGCTCGGCAGGCCACGCGGCGGGATTTGCCGAGACGGGCCACGGCGACAGGAGCCGGGGCGTCTCTCGGGTCCTCGGCCTTCCCAAGGGGTCCTGCGGCCACTGTCACCTGGAGGGCGCCGGCGTCAAGTTCCCGATGGGGCTCTGGAGGGAAAACGACAACGAGCTATGCTACGCCTGCCACCGGCAGGCCCAACTCCGCGGGCCTTTTCCCGGGCAGGAAGTGTACGAGTCGTCGCGCCACCGGACGGATCCCCGGACGGTCTGGCCAGGGCCCTATCCGCCCTCCCGGAGAGAGCCCGGCGCCGCCGGCAAGTGCCTGAACTGCCACTCCCCCCACGGGAAGAAGGACCGCCTGGGCACCATCCCGAGCCTCCTCGTGGCCCGGGAAGAGGCCGTGTGCCTGGCGTGCCACGACGGCGATCCTGCCGTTGCCGACATCGCCCGGGAGATCCGCAAGCCCTACGCCCACCCCGCGCGCCTCTCCTCCGGCAAGCACGCCGCCCGGGAGGAAGCCAACCCCGACCGGTTCTCCTACGTGGGAGGCAATCGGCACGCGGAGTGCGCCGACTGCCACAACGCCCACGCCGCCTACCCCGACTCCGGCCAGCCGTTGCCGCCCAGGGCGTCCAACCGAAACGCCCGGGTCTCCCGGGTGCGCGTGCTGAACCGGGAGGCAGGGGCGGTTCCCCTGTACGAGTTCCTGGCCGCCAACGACTCCGGCACGCCGGCGCTCGAGTACGAGATCTGCTTCAAGTGCCACTCGTCCTGGACCCAGCAGCCCCCGGGCCAGGACGACATGGCGCGCCTCTTCAACACGAACAACGCTTCGTACCACCCGGTGGAGGGGCAGGCAAGGGGCCTCACCATCCGCCCCGAGTCCTTCGTGCCGGGGATGAACGCCGCGAGCATCATCTACTGCGGCGACTGCCACGGGTCGGATGACTCGAGGGTTCGGGGACCCCACGGGTCCCAGAACGCGAACCTCCTCCGGAGGCCGTATCTCGCCCAGGCTGCGCCGCGGGCGGTGGCGCGTGACGAGTTGTGCTTCCTCTGCCACCGCTTCGAGACGTACGCGCAACCCCTTTCCTCCGGCTTCGACTTGCAGGCGAGCCGCTTCAACCCCCCGGCCACGGCCGGCGGGCACGCCTTTCACGTGGGGCGGCAGGGCTTTCCCTGCTACGCCTGCCACGATTCCCACGGCTCGCCGCAGTTCCCGGCTCTTCTCCGCCCCGGCCGAACGCCGGGCATCCGGAGCTACAGCCAGCGGCGCGATGGAGGGACGTGCCAGGCCACCTGCCACGCAACCCGCTCGTACGGGATCAATTACCCCCGGTGATCTGGACGGACATGGACGATCGAGGCGGCAGAGAGGGTGGGGCAGGGTCGAGGGACCGGCAGGCGTTTCTCGCGAAAAGGAGCCCAAGCCGGCGCCGGCCCGGCCCGTTGGAGGCGGCCGGGCTCCGGATCCGTGCTCGTTCCCGGTGATCGGGCCTGGACTGGGGTAGACCGACTTGCGCCCCCGGGACGGCCGCAGAAGAGAGCGGCTTGCCGCTGCCCTCGCCGCGGGATGGCTCGCCTCGGCAGGCCCGGCGTTGGCCGTCACGAAGACCAGCGGGAGCGTCTTCGTCGAAGAGACGAGGGCGACGAGCCAGGGAGATACGAGGGAGCTCTTCCAGGCGGGCGTGAACGTTGCGGTTGAGCCGCCTCTGAAGAAGCAGCTGCGGAGCCAGCTGAACGTGCAACTGAACTTCACGCAATCCGAGGACGAGCGGATCTGGAACCTGTCGCCTTTCGGAAACCTGGGGCTGGATCTCTCGGGAGAGGCCTTCGCGCTGAACCTGCAGCACAGCCGCACGGCGACGGTGACCACCGCGGCGGATCTGGTGGAGACCCGGACGACGGGGGCAAGCCTCTCTCTGTCGCCGAAGGACTGGCCCCGGATCTTCGCCGGCTACTCGACGACGACGACCCGGACGGGTGACGTCGAGTCGAGCACCGACTCCGCTTCGGTGTTCGCGGACTATACGTTCCGTTGGCTCAGCTTCCGGGGAGGCTTGCTGCGCAGTGAGAGGCAGACCGGGGATGACTCCCCGCTCGTTTCCGACACGGCGCTCTTCGGGGTGGGCGGGAGCTACGAAGTCCTCCCGCGGACCGTGCTCACGGGGGATTACAGCGTGACTCGCTTCGCCTCCGAGGCCACGACGGGGGAGGACTCGGTGACCGTGGGGACGGCCGTCAGGCTGGGCGTCACGTCTTCACCGCTGCGATGGCTCGGGCTCAGCGGAAGCTTCGCCGGCGACGTCACCGCCTTCCAGGGCCAGACGAGCGAGACGCGTTCGATGGAGGGGACGGCAAACGTGAACCCGAGCCAGCGCCTCCGGCTCTCCGGCACGGTCGGAAACCGGAGGTTCGATGACGCCGGCGAGCGCCGAAGCGTCGACTACACGACCCTGGCGGCGACGTATTCGCAGCTCTATCCTGTTCCAGCCGTCGAGCTCGGGCTGGGCGCCTCGCGGACGTACGAGTGGGATCCCGGCCAGGGAGACAACGTCCGGGACAACCTCTCGCTGAACGCGACCATGGACGTGAGCAGGCGGGCCTCCCTCCGCGGAAACCTGGGTTTGAGCCGAACCGAGTCCGTGAGCTTCGTGAGCAATCCGGAGTTCGACGCGTCGGGCCCGCTGGCCGACCGGGCCCTCTTCGATGACCGGCCGGCCGGCTTTACGTTCTTCGATACCGAGCATCAGGACCTGTACACGAAGCTCTCGGCGGCCCTCGGCGACTGGTCCCAACCCGTTCACCTGGAGCAGATCACGCAGCGCTACTCGGTGGCCCGCTCCTTTCAGCTCAACCTCGTTCCCACGGACAGGACGAGCGTGGTCGTCTTCTACAGCTCCAACTCTTCGGGCGACGAGCTCGACCTGGGTGATCTGGGCAGCCAGACGCTGAACGGCTCGCTCAGCTACCAGGCGAACCTGAGGACGGCGTACGGTCTTTCGGGAAACGCGAGCTTCCCCGCGAGCGGCGAGACGTCGTACTCGGCCACGGGGAGCTTGTCGTACCGTCTCCGGCGAGGCCACCAGCTGAACGTCTCCTACGGCAGGCGGGTGTCCCAGGGGAGCACCGGAGACAACCTGTCGGCGAACATGCGGTTCGTGCTCCCGAAGCGCCTGACCGTCGACATCTCCTATTCCGCTTCCCAGCTCTTCGATGAGGACCAGACGACCTTCCTGCGCGCGCGCGCCAGCAAGTCCTTCTGATACGAGGTGACGCCTTGACTCCCGTGATCCGGACCTCCCTTGCCGCAATCGCGCTCGCCGTAGCCTCGGCGATCTCCGGCTGCGGCTCGCTCATCCAGGTGAGAAGCTTCGTCCACCCCGAGACCGACTTCAGCTTCTACCAAAAGGTCGCGCTGATGCCCTTCGGCAATCAAACGGAGGACCGCCTCGCGGGAGAAAAGGTCACGGAGCACTTCCTCACCGAGCTCCTGATCGCCGGCGAGGAGCTGCAGGTCATGGACCCCGGCCAGTTCCGGGCCGTGGTCGCGCAGGTGACCCGCAACAACGCACCGGGTTCGATCTCCGACCTCTCGCCGAAGCAGATCTCGCAGATCGCGGAGGTGGCCGGGGTGCAGGGAATCCTGACCGGCATCGTACACGAGGCGAAGCTGACGCAGCTGGGAGGCGAGCAGTATCCCTTTCTCTCCGTGACGTTCAAGTTCATCGACGGCCCGACCGGCACCGTCGTCTGGCAGAGCAGCGTGAGCGCGAGCGGCGGGCCGAATCTGCCCATCGTCAGCATCGGAGAGACCTTCACGGTGGCTCAGCTCAGCCAGAAGCTCTGCCGAAGCGCGGCCAACGAGTTTTTTCGCAAGACGAAGGCGAAAGAATGAGGCGACGTGAGATGAGACATCCGATCGAGTGGATCTCAGGCGCGGTGCTCCTCCTCTGCGCCGCAACGGGTTGCGGAGGCTCGAAGCCTTACGCCCGGGCGGACCTGCCGCAGATTCCCCCTGCCAAGATCGCCGTGCTGCCCTTCGATAACCTGAGCGAGGCCAAGGGCGCCGGGAAGACCATGGAGAACATCCTCCTCGTCGAGTTGCTGAAGCACTCGCCTTTCCGGGCCCTGGACCCGGGGGAGGTCGCGGAGGCGTTGTCGCAGGAGCGGATCCGCCTCGCGACGGCGATCCCGAAAGAGAACCTGCGGAACCTGGGCCAGAAGCTCGGCGTGCCGCTGGTGGTGGTGGGAATCGTCTATGAGTACGGGCTCGACACGGCGGGTTCCGGAGGGGCGGCGAAACTCCCGATCGTCGCGGTGACCGTGCGGGTGCTCGAGACGGCGACGGGAGAGATCGTGTGGGCCTCGAACGTAGTGCGACGGGGCAACGACCGGGAGACCCTGTTCGGCGTAGGGCGGGAAGACTCCCTGCTCCGGCTCGCGGAGCAGACGGGCAGGGAGATCGCGGTCGCCTTCGCCGCCTCCGTCGGGCGCCGCCGGGCCGCCGAGACGCCGGGCGGTGCCCCGATCAACGCTGAAAAGCCAACGGTTCGTTGAGGAAGGTTGTCCGAGATGAAGATCTCCACGAAGAAGCTCTCGCCGCTCGTCGCTCTGCTGCTCCTCTGTTTCGCCCCGGGCATCTCGTCGGCAGCCAAGAAGACCTGCTACGACTGCCACAAGAAGGCGAAGGAGGCCTTTCAGAAGACCTTCGTCCACGCTCCCGTGGCCAAGGAGGAGTGCGAGGCGTGCCACAGCCGGCACGGGTTCGCCAACAAGCTGGTGCTCAAGACGAAGGGGGCGGAGCTCTGCTACTCCTGTCACGCCAAGGTGAAGGCGGAGATCGAGAAGAAGAAGCTCCACGCGCCGGTCCAGAAGGGCGAATGCACCGCGTGCCACAATCCCCATGCTTCGAACCGGAAGAACCTCCTCAAGGAACCCAAAGACGCGGGCTCTGTCTGCTTCTCGTGCCACAAGGCCCTGGCGGCCACGGCCGCCGCCGCCGGCGCCCACGATCCCTTCCGCAAAGGCCAGTGCGAGCGCTGCCATCCGCCCCACTCCTCGGACTCCGAGAAGCTCCTCCTCCAGGAGGGCGACGCCCTCTGCTACTCGTGCCATGACAAGTCGAAGGTCTCCTCCAAGGCGCCCCACGAGGTGGCGGGGATCCGGGGCCAGGCCTGCTCGACGTGCCACGATCCGCACGGGACGGGCAAGAAGGCGTCCGTCCGTCCGGAGATCCACGAGCCGTACGTCACCGGAGAATGCGGCACCTGTCACCCGAAGGGGGCCGGAGGGAGGTTCGACCGTTCGCTCATCGCGCCCGCGGGCCAGCTCTGCACCGAGTGCCACACCTCGGTAGCGGACCAGGCGAAAGCCCCGGTCGGCCACCCGCCTTCCAAGGACGGCGATTGCCTCGCCTGCCACTCCGGTCACCGGAGCGACCAACGCCCGCTCCTGAAGGCAGGCCAGAAGGAGGTCTGCCTCGAGTGCCACCTCGACCTGGAAGCCCAGTTCAAGGACCCGAGGGTCCACAAACCCCTGGCCGAGGGCCGCTGCTCATCGTGTCACGAGGTCCACGGGTCCCAGCAGAAGAAGCTCCTCGCAGGGAAGGACGAAGCGTTCTGCGTCAAGTGCCACGACAAGATCCAGAAGGAGCTGGCGAGGCCGGGCACCCGGCACGCCGCCCTCGACGACGGGGGCTGCCTCGCCTGCCATCGTCCCCACAGCGCCCTTACGCCCAAGCTCCTCAAGGGCGTGCAGGCGAAGTTGTGCGCGGAGTGCCACGCCGGCCTAAAGGCGGTCGACGGCTACCGCGTCAAGCACAAGCCGCTCGTCGACCAGGGCTGCTCGGCGTGCCACCCGCCGCACCGCTCCGAGGGCAAGGCTCTCACCCACCGGCAGGGCAAGGAGCTCTGCCTCGGGTGCCATTCCCCGATCAAGCAGGCAATGGGGCGAAAGCACTCGCACGCGGCGGATCTCGATACGTGCGGTGATTGCCACTCGCCCCACGGGAGCAACACCGAGAAGATCCTGGTCAAGCCCCAGAAGGAGCTGTGCCTCGGCTGCCACGAGAGCCTCGCCAAGGCGGCCAAGCAGAAGTTCGCCCACACGCCCGTGGCGCGTGGGCAGTGCTCCGGGTGCCACGAGCTCCACGGCTCCGACCAGCCGAAGGACGTGAAGGCGGTCGGCTCCGACCTCTGCTTCTCGTGCCACAAGGAAGAGAAGGCGCGCTTCAAGACCGGGAAGATCCATGCACCGGTGGAGAAGGGCAAGTGCGACACCTGCCACGACGCCCACGGCTCCGACCATCGCGGCGGTCTCGTCAAGCCCGTCGGTGAGCTCTGCGCCCGTTGCCACAGCACGAGCCGGGAGGAGTTCCGTTCGAAGCACCTCGGGCTGGCCCAGAGGACCTCCAACTGCGCCGCGTGCCACGACCCCCACTCGTCGGAAGGGAAGAAGCTGCTTCGGGCGAAACTGCACGAGCCTTTCAAGGACGGCGCCTGCACGGAGTGCCACGAGAAGGCAACCCAAGCCGGCGCGCTCGCCCTCAAAGCCCCGAAGGAAAAGCTCTGCTTCGAGTGCCATTCGGACATGCAGGAGGCCGTCTCCAAGGCTGGGGCTCACGAACCGGTAAAGGCCGGTGAGTGCTCCGCGTGCCATGATCCCCACGCCGGAACGGAGAAGGGGCTCCTGCGCGCCTCGGTCGAGAAGATCTGCTTCGGCTGCCACGAGGACAAGGCCGATATCCCCGGGCGGAGACAGCAGCACAAGCCCGTCTCGGACGGCTGCCAGACCTGCCACGTCCCGCACGTCTCGGAGAAGAAGAGCCTCCTCAGGAAGCCCGGCAAGGAGCTGTGCCTCTCGTGCCACGACGGCTTCGCCAAGCGGCTCGCGTCCATGAAGGGCATCCACGCTCCAGTGGCCGAGGGCGAGTGCGGGGAGTGCCACGATCCCCACGGTTCGGCCAACGACGGGATCCTCTCGGCCCAGGTCCCCGCGCTCTGCTGGAAGTGCCACGACGCCTCGAGCCTGAAGCAACCCCATCAGGGGATGGAGATCAGCCAGGCCAAGTGCCTCAGCTGCCACGACCCCCACGGGGTCAGCGGCGAGGGCCGGAAACTCGCCGGGGCGGTATCGCATCTCCCCTACTCGGAGGGGAGGTGCACGGATTGTCATGCCGGCAAGGGCATCGCGAAGCTGAAGAAGGACGTGCCCGAGCTCTGCTGGCAGTGCCACGACGAGGCCAAGAAGAAGGGCTTCGAAGGCTCGGTGCGCCATTACCCGGTCTTCTCGGGCGGGCAGTGCCTGAGCTGCCACTCGCCGCACGCGGCCGTCGCCAAGGGACTCCTGAAGTCGCCCGAGCGGGAGCTCTGCTTCGAGTGCCATGACCGGGAGCTCGTCACGGGGAAGGTCCGCCACAAGCCGGTGGAGGAGAGCTGTGGCAAGTGCCACCGGCCGCACTCGGGCTCGCAGCCGAAGCTTCTGTCCGGCGAGCTCGACAAGGTCTGTCTCGGCTGCCACGAGAAGGTCCCGACGACCCACCTGCACGGGATGGGTAAGACTCCCTACGTCGATGCCGCGACGGGGAAGCTCATCGACTGCGTGAGCTGCCACGCCCCGCACGGATCGGACCACGAAAAGATGACGAACGCCGATCGGAAGAAGGCCCTCTGCCAGCGCTGCCACCAGAAGGGCCAACACGAGCTGTAGGAGGTCGAGCGAAGGGGCGGTGTCCACGCCCACCCCCTGCGAGGTCGGCGCGCGCGGGTGGGCCCGGCTTGCGAGCCCTCCCGTGCGGCCGGAGGTCAGAAGGCCTTGCGGTACGCGGTCGAGCCGCCCATGCGGTGACACTTGCCGCACCCGTGGGCGGGGTTGTCACCGGGAGAGGGTGCCCCCGTGAGGTCCTTCTCTCCCGCGGCCGCGAACGAGCGGGCACGGACGTTCCAGCGGGTCATGTTCTCGTACGGGGATGCATGGGCCTTATGGCAGGTGAGGCACGTAATCCGGTCGGAGCCGGAGGCCGTGGAGGGGTCGTTCCCCGACGCGACCGCGCTCGCTACCGAGAAGTCCGCATCCGCCTTGACGAGGGGGTATCTCCAGTCGTAGCCGAGAGGATTCGGATTGGTCCCCTGCGCGTTCACGACAGCGGCCGTATAGGCGGAGATGCCGTATCTGCCGCTGATCTTCAGGCTCGTCGGGTGCCTCACCCAGGCGCCTTCAGAGCGCGTCGTCGGGTTTTCGGCGCCGCCGCTCTCCCCGTTTCCGCCGTGGAAGTTGCCGTGGCATACGGAACAGAAAGAGGAAAACCCGCCGCGGTACACGTTCTTGTTGCTGTCCCCCTCCGGCCGTGAGAGGTCCGCGCCTTCCAACGGGTGGCCGTCCTTCCGACGGTTGGCGTAGGAGGTCCCCTGGAGGTCGCCTCGAGAGTTGGACAGGAGCGGCTCATAACCCGGAGTCGTCGGCCCTTCGCTGCCCCCGTCGCTCTCGACTCCCTCGGCGGCGGTTTCGTTTCCCGTATGGACGATGCCGTTGACCTTGCGCTTGAGCTGCCGCCAGGCCGAAACCATCTCCCCGAAACGGTCGTGGGGATCGTGGCACGTGACGCAGTCGAAGCTGCTCGCCGGGAAGCTCCCGCCCGGAGCCGTGGAGAGTCGAGGATCCGAAGGCATGAGCGTGGACGGTACCCCGCGCGTTGTTGCCGGGTTGTGCCCCTTCTTCGGGTCGGCCGCGCTCCAGTAGAAATCCCCCGCGGGCAGGGACGAGCCCTGCGGAACGACCCCGTTCGAGGTCATGACGGCCGGGGCCTTGCGGGATGCGTTACCGGGGGCGAGATGGCACTGGAGGCAGAGATCCGTGATCGAGGGTTTGGTCAGGAGGCCGCCGCTTCCCGCGCCCCCGTTGCCTTTGAGCACGTGGCAGTCGTGACACACGAGGCCGTCGGCCGAGTGATAGAGCTTCGAAGGGTTTCCTGATTTGCGCCTATCTTCCGCCAAGCGCAGCCAGGGCTCCGGCCGGCTGCCCGTCCGGGCGGCGGCGACCAGGAGCCGAGGCAGGATAGCGGCGAGATCGAAGCGACGATTGAACCGGTACTGGTACTCACCGAGATAGCGGTGACGGTACT
>JACRCS010000024.1 GCA_016218905.1 Deltaproteobacteria bacterium | reverse complement strand
GGGCATCTGCACGTCCATGAGGACGACGTCGAAGGGCTCGCGGCTGAGGACCTCCAACGCGGCGCGGCCGTCTTCGGCGACCTCAATCGACCAGCCCTTCCGCTCGACGAGGGTACGGACCAGGATCTGGTTCACGAGGTTGTCCTCGACGAGGAGGACCCGGAGGGATTCATCCGCCTCCGGCTCGTCCGGCGCAGAGGGCTGCTCGCACGCGACTGGCTTCCGGATCTCGGTGCCCAGAACGGTCCGGACCGCCGCGATGAGCTCGGCGCACGAGACCGGCTTCACCAGGTACGCCGCCGCGCCCACCTTCCGTGCCCGCCCGCAGTAGGCCGGGAGATCGTCGGAGGTGATCATGACGATGACCGGCTGTGGGAGTTTCCGGTCCCTCTTGACGCGCTCGATGAGCTGAAAGCCGTCCATCCCGGGCATCTGACAATCCACGATGAGGAGCTCATAGGGCCTCTTGGCGCCGTTTGCCGCCCTGAGCAGCCCCAGGGCCTCCTCTCCGCTCCCTGCGACCGAGACCTCCATCTCCTGGTTGCCCAGCATTTCGACGAGGATCATCCGGTTCGTGGGGTTGTCGTCTACGACGAGCACCTTCTGGCCGCGGAGCTCCGGAAGTTCCTTCTCGCATGCGCCGACTTCCAAGACCCCCTGCTGGACCCGGAACGGTACCGTAAAGGAGAAAGTGCTGCCTTTCCCCTTCTCGCTCTGCACCTGGATTCTGCCGCCCATCTGCTCGACGATGCGCCGC
Source organism: Deltaproteobacteria bacterium (assembly GCA_016218905.1). The sequence goes on along the minus strand of JACRCS010000024.1, from coordinate 3,662 downwards.
GAGATGAACAGCCCGAGCCCGGTGCCCTCGTGGCGCCGGGTGCTGGACGGGTCGAGCTGTTGAAAGCTCTGGAAGAGCTGGTCGAGTTTCTCGGGCGCGATCCCGATGCCCGTGTCTTTGATCGAGAACCGAAGCCAGAGCCGGCCGTCGGCCCCGGCCGGGGGCTCGACCTCGCGGACGGACAGGTGCACTTCGCCGTGCTCGGTAAACTTGACCGCGTTCCCGAGCAGGTTCGCGAGCACCTGGCGTAGCCTCCCCGGGTCCGCGAGGAGCGACGTGGGTACCGAGAAGGGGACGTGGGTCGTGAGCTCCAGGCCCTTCTGGTGCGCCCGGAGCGCGAGCGAGCGTCCGATCTTCTCGGTGAGATCCCGGAGATCGAACGGTTCGTCGACGAAGTCGAACTTCCCTGCCTCCATCTTGGAGAGGTCGAGGACGTCGTTCACGACGTCCAGGAGCGCCTCGCCGGAGTTCTTGACGAGGTCGAGGTATCGGCGCTGCTCGTCTGTCAGCTCCATCGCGAGGAGGAGATCCGTGAACCCGATGATGGCGTTCATGGGCGTACGGATCTCGTGGCTCATATTGGCGAGAAACTCGCTCTTCGCTCGAGCGGCGCTCTCGGCCGCCTCTCGCGCACGGCTCAGCCCCTCCTCGAAACGCCTGCGCTCCGTGATGTCCAGAGTCGTTCCGAGGAAGCGGACGGCGCGCCCCTCCTCGTCGTAGAGCATCTTGCCTCGCGACGCGACCCAGGGCTCGTCCGCCTCCGAGATGCGGGCGGGGCGGTATTCGGCGGCGTAGGCTCCGCCGCTCTCCGGCCGGAGAAGGGCCCGGATGGAGGAATCCACGCGCTCCCGATCGTCCGGATGGAGCGCGGCGATGATGTCGTCGTAGGCCAACTCTCCTTCGGCGGGCAAGCCGAGGTGAGCTCGAGCGTTGGCCGACAAGATCAGCTCGCCGGTTTGGGGATGCCAGTCGAAGGTCCCGAGCCCGGCCGAGTCGTTGGCCAGCCGGAGGCGTTCCTCCCCCCGCTGGAGACGCTGGTTCTGGGCCTTCAGCTCCTGGACGAGCAGGATGTTCTCGTAGGCGAGAGCGGCTTGGGAGCTGACGGCGACCGCCATCTCCTCGTCTTCGCCCCCGAACGCCTGCCCCCCGACCTCGCGGGCGATGCAGAACCACCCGTACACCCGCGCCGGAGTCGCAAACGGGATCGCGAGCATCCGCCCGCGGTTCGACTCGCGGCGGACGATCTTTCGGCCCGTTGTGAGCTGCTCTAGCTCGGAAGCCGTGAGGAGAGGCTCGTCGCCGGCAGTCGCCACCCGGTTGCCGAATCGGCGCGCCTCACCGGCCTGATGCGTAAGGACGAGTTCGATGTACCCACAGTTGAGCAGGCTGCATAGCGCGGTGCAGAAGACCTCCGCCAGCCGGTCCGGATCCCTCTGACTGACCAGGTGGAAGCCGAGGTCCATGAGCGTGGCGAGCTGGAGCCCGTGCGGGGACGTGCCGAGAGCCTTCGCGTCGGCGGCAACGGGCACGGGCGCGGGGTGCTCGATCCCCAGGGCCTTGTGGACGGCCTCAAGAATGGCCGTGGGCTCGGAAGGCTTCGGGATCACGCTGCACGATCCGAAAGCTCCGACGAGGCGGTAAGCCTCGGGGAGCCGGTAGACGGCCGTGTAGAAGATCACGGGCGTCTCCTTCCGCCCGTTCTCTTCCTCGCGTAGGCGTCGGACGAACTCGAGCCCGTCCATCGTCGGCATGACGATGTCGCTGATGATCAACTCGGGGTGCTCCGAGCGGGCGAGCGCCAGGGCGGCCGAGCCGTCGGCCGCTTCCAGCAGCCGGTGGCCGTAGTAGCCGAGCAACGTCTTTAGCGCCTGCCGGCTGATTGCGTGGTCTTCGACGATCAGGATGGTCGACATGCGACCCCTTCCGTGAGGGTAGCCGGACGAGACAGGAGCAGCAGAGGCTGAGCTCTCATCCGACGCCCTCGGCCGAGACACGCAGCTGCAAGGGTGCTCGTGCCCGTGAGCCGGGCTCCGAATTTCCGCAATGATAAAGGCAAGGATGCGCCCTTGAAAGGGCCGTTTTCCGGATAGGGGACGTAAACCCGGGAGCAGGGCCTGCCGACGCATGCCGAGTATCGATAGGATATTTCTCTTATCCTTTCGGTTCGCGAAGCAGCAAGCGCGGGATTTCGCCGAAGTGCCCGCCTTGACAGGGATTGTAGGAATCCGGAAGATTTCCCGGTCGGAAAGGGCCTACCCGGCCTTCCGCTCGCTTCCCCTTGGCTTCGCCCCGGAGGGCCCGCGCGATGCAGCGTAGAGCAGTTGGAACCTGCTATTCCAGCCGGTCCGCGGGGTCGCGATGGCCTTCGTCCTGATCATCGACGATAACCCCCAGAACCTCCAGTTCATGACCTATCTGCTGACGGCCTTGGGCTACCGGACCAAGAGCGCCGCCAGCATCGCGGACGGCCTCGAGCTCGTCTCGGACGCCGATCCGCCCCAGCTCATCATCTCCGATCTCAACCTGCCGGCTCGGAGCGGTTTCGACCTGCTGAAGACGGTGAGGGCGCGGCCCGCTCTGGACAACACGCCCTGCGTCATCCTCTCCGCCACCTCCCGGTCGGAGTCCGATGTCGAAGCTGCTCTGCGGCTCGGTGCCGCGAAGTTCATCCATCGGCCCCTGGAGCCGCAGGAGCTCCTTGCCGAACTCGGCCCCTATTTGCCGGACCGGATGAACTGATCCCGACGGGGCAAGCCCCGCCCTACGCTATCCACGCCTGATCAGAGGTCAGCGAACCATGAGCACGAAGAGCACGAAGAATCTCTTCACGAGCGACCTGAAGCGCGACGCCATCGACTTCCTGGCGAACCTCCTCCAATCGTCCACCGAGTACTCGATCATCGGGAAGAGCCTCGACGGCGAGATCCTGCTCTGGAACGAGGGAGCGCGCCGGATCTACGGCTACGATCCGGAAGAAGTCGTGGGGAAGGCAAACTCTTCGATCCTCCACACCGAGGAGGACGTCAAGAACGGAAGGCCCCAGCAGATCCTGGACTCGGCGCTGCGCGAGGGGAAGTGGGAGGGCACGATCAACCGGCGCCGGAAGAGCGGCGAGGTCTTCCCTGCGCGGCTCGTCATCACGCCGCGGCTCGACGAGAACGGCGAGCCGGTCGGCTTCCTGCTGATCTCCAAGGACGTCTCCCGCGAGCACCGGTTCAGCGATCAGATCCGCAAGGCGAAGCTCTTCGACAGCGCCATCGTGAGCAACGCCCAGGAGGCGGTCGACTTCATCACGAACATCCTCGAGTCCTCGACCGAGTACTCCGTCATCGGCAAGGACATGGACGGCAAGATCCTCCTCTGGAACGAAGGCGCCCGGAGGCTCTACGGGTATGAGCCTGAGGAGGTCGTCGGGAAGGCCAACTCCTCGATCCTCCACACGGAGGAGGACGTCACCGCCGGCAAGCCGAGGGAGATCCTCGAGGCGGCGCTCCACAACGGCAAGTGGGAGGGCACCATCAACCGGCGCCGGAAGAACGGCGAACTCTTCACGGCCCGCGTCGTCATCACCCCCCGGCGCGACTCCCTCGGCCGGGCCATCGGTTACCTCCTCATCTCCAAGGACATCTCCGACGAAATCCGGCTGACCGAGGAGCTGAAGT
>JACRCS010000417.1 GCA_016218905.1 Deltaproteobacteria bacterium | reverse complement strand
GGGGGGTGGAATTCGAACCCACGGGCAGCCCTTCGCGACGCCGATCAAAATACGCTGAAGAACCCGTGATTTCCAAGGACTAAAGGCACGCCTCTTGTCTGGTCACCGTCCGATTTCGTCCGCCAAGAACCAGCGGCTTCCGCGTGATTCGGTGAATGTCTGGTGACCGTCGTTAGCCCAACTTCTGCGGCGTTTTCCCGAAGACGCCAGATTCAGGGGGGTAGCTGTCGGAAGAGGGCGGAAATTCCAGGTCGGCCTCTTGGAAATGACTGGAAAGGCACTGAACTAGTGTCCGTCCGGAAAAGCCGCTCTTTGCGGCTGAGTGGCCCACCTACCAGCATTCCGCCCGCTCCCGCCTCCTGTCTGGGGAGCGCTAAGAGCAGATCTTTCTATGAACCAAGCAGGCGCCGATGGTCCCGCCGCGCTCCCGCTTTGAGCCACCCGATAGCATCGTCGTCTTCCTCGGCCGGATTCACCCACACGACATCGCCCACGCATGGGATTAGCGGGGCAATCTCTCCCAACGCCGCCCGCACGAATTCATCCATCGACACGATCGCCTTGTCCACTGCCAGAGCGGTCTCGACGAGATGAAGGTCTTTGAGGACCGCGCGGTTCCGCTTGGGGCTGAGGCCTGTCTCTTCGACGAGGTGGCTAAGATCGGATGTCTCTGGTGCCGCCACCCGAAGGACCTTTCCTCTCGACTGCATCGCCGCACGCCACCGGAGCGCATATCCGGACTCATGCCGTTTCCACTCGGCCGATCCCCTCGTGTCAAACGCGACGCGATGGCACACGCCCAAGATGGTATCCAACACCTCTCGGCATGCCCTTGAGATCGGATGCTGTGTCTCACCCGCCGCATGTGCGACATCCGTGTCGACGACCACAACGCCCGTGACATCTTGCGAGTCATGATCCCTCCCCCCAACGCTCCACCGCATCCAGGTATTCCTTCTCCGCCGCGAGAGAGACCTCGTCGAAGTCCTCGGGCCAGGTCCCGAACGCCCCCTGCTCGTCCAAGTCGGCACTCGTAACCACAGTGGCGCCGGTCTCCGCATCCCTCTCGAACCAATGAAGCTTGACGAGCGAAGGCGGCAGACCCCCTCTTGTCGCGACCAGCGTCTGGATGCCTCGGAGCAACAGTGAGCTGTGGGTTTCTACGATGACCACGACTCCGCGTTTGGCTGCGTCCGCCAAAACGTAGGCCAACTTTCTCTGGGCTCGAGGGTGGAGATGGATCTCGGGTTGCTCCAGGTAGACGATTTGTCCGGGTTCCGCCACCCGCAGCGCCACGAGAACCGGCAACGTCTGAGACACGCCGAAGCCTACGTCGGCGATGCTGACCAGGTCATGTGCCCCGCCTCTCTTGCTGTGCGGCAGCCGGCCCACGCGCAGTTCGACTCGGGTGTCGTCGACCGGCCTGGCGTCGACCTTCCAGGTAAGACCAAGGGTTTCCAGGTCTTTGCCGAGCTGTTTGAGTCTGTCGTCCTTCGTGGCCTGCCAATGGTTCACGACGCTCGCGACATAACTCTCGAACGTCCCCGGGAACGTCTCGCTGACGGCCGTGGCAGAGTATGTTCGAGCGGGGTTCCCCCGGAGACCCGGCAAGTGGATCATGCGCTGCAGGTGCGATCCCACCAGCGGTGCGGGAGAGACCCCACCGAGCAGGTACGCGGTCTTGCGGCCACCCGAGAGTTTCAGATCGAAGTATAGAAAACACCGGTCTCGTACTACGACCCAATCCATCTCCTTCTTCTCACGAGCCAACAGCTGGTCTCGCAAGCTCTGTAGATGCTTAGGCATGGCCGCCTGTATCTCTTCAGAAGTCATATTCGGGTGAATACGTGTCTCTCTGTGCCCTTCTGAATAGACCATGCTATCGATCGCCATGCCCACACCAGGCAGGCGAGCGAAGGTCATCTTCAGTGCTGACTTGTCGTTGAGAGAGAAATTGACATGAAAACCGTCGGTGCAGGGGCCACCCATTTTGCATATGAGCTGTTCTGCTGAAGTCAGCCGAACGTTCGGCCCGTCCAGAAGCAGAGCGCCGGGGTCGAACGGTGCCTCCAGCGTTTGCTTCAGCAACAGGAGAGGCTGAAGCATGCTGGACTTGCCAGAGCTGTTGGCCCCGGCCAAGACCGTCAGAGGCCTGACTTCAATATGCTGCTCAGAGCATACAGACTTGTAGCCGCATACTGAGAACGACAGAATGCCTGCTCTCTTCTCCTTCGACTGGTTCTTGACTCTAGCGGTCTGTCTAGCCATGGCGTTCCTCTTCTCTCTGCATTGCGGCCGCGTCTATGATTCGACGCAGTTCAGCTCCTCCAACTCCTTCCCCAGCACCTGCGGGTTCCGGCCCACGTGGAACCCCCACGTCCCGAGCTTCCCCCAGTTGTTCACCGCCGACATCCACCGCCGGGCCGCCTGGTGCTTGGCCTTCGTCTGGTCGTCCTCGAAGCCCTTGATCTCCACGAACAGTGTCAGGCCGTTCTTGAGGCGGACGAGGTAGTCGGGGATGTAGACGTGGCTCGCCCCGAGGTACTCGTAAGGGACCGTGCACTCCATGTGGTCGTTTCGGGCATAGAAGGCCACGTGCTCCGACTGTTCCAGCCGAAACGCCGCCGACTGCTCCCACGACGCAGTGTCGAGCACCACCTGGTTGATGTGGCTCCTCTGGGTTCCGCAGCAGGAGCGGGTCGTCTTGAAGTTCACCTCGCCCGTGGAGCCGATGGGCTTGTACCGGTTCAGGATCGGAAGCAATGGCGGCTCGCCCTGGCTCTCGTCCGGTTCGATGGCGTCGATCAGCCTCTCCTCGATCCGTTTGACGTAGGTCTCCAGGCCGAGCTCCCGTCGGTCCTCTCCGTTCCAGTTCACCTTGCGCGCCACGTACTCCTCCACCAACCGGTACACCTGGGGGAAGAGCTGGTGGCGCGAGCGGAGCCTGAACTTGGGGCTTCGCCCTTCCACGCCCTCGGTCAGGGCCCAGACCACGCGGCGGGCGATCTCGAACTGGATCGTCTGAAGGTGCTGGCTGTCGCAGTACTCCTGGCGGTCTTGCAGAGTAGCGTCGAAGCCGCCCAGCTTTGGGCTCCCGGTCTGGTGGCCCACCTGGGGCTTCACGAAGACCGCCGTGGGGGTCCGGTTCGGCTCGATCGTGACGGCCTCCATGGTCCCCACGTCGGCCCGGATGAAGTTCGACCGCAACGCGAAGGCAAAGCTCTCCACCACCGGGAAGCGAATCTCGAAGTGCCGGCGCTCGTCCATCGCGTGGACGTGGTTCTTCGGCCGGTCCTCTTGCGTCTTGGTGCCGGTCTTGCGCCCCTTGAACGGCACGATCGAGAAGGGCACGCCGTACACGTCGACGTACTCCTCGGTCAGGAGCCCCGTCTCCGGGTCGACGGTGTAGTCCATGCGGCGCAGCCCCCGGCCGATGACCTGCTCGCACAGGAGCTGGCTGCCGAAGGCCCGCAGCCCCAGGATGTGGGTGACGTTGTTCGCGTCCCACCCCTCCGAGAGCATCTGCACGCTCACCACGCAGCGCACCTGCTCGCCGGGCTTCCCGAACTTTCCCACGGTCGAGACGATCTCCCGGAGCTGCTCCGCCGCGTCGGAGCGGCTGGCGGTTCGCCGCTTCTGCCCCATCCCTGGGGCCCGCGGCATTGGGCCATCCATGGCCGGCAGGGTCTCGCTCTCGGCCTTGGCCAGGAGCTTCGAGTCGATCCGCAGAGTGGAGAGCCGGCCCTCACCGTTCGAGAAGTACTCCCCGAAGAGCTTTCCCGTGCCGTACACGGTCTTGGTCTTGGTCTTGGTCTTGGCCTTCGGGGACTTCTTGCAGCGCCCGCCGCCCTCCTCTTCGTCCTCGTCTTCCGGGTCCTGGGACACCGCCTCCACCGTCTCCTCGCCCGAGATGTTCTTCGCGAACACTGCGGCGATGTCGGTGTTGTCGCAGACCACGATCATCACGGGCGGCACGCGCTCCTGTCCCGGCGCGGCCTCCTCGAAGTACTCGAACCGCTCCTTCCACTGCCCCATGAGCGTCGCGAGCGCGTCCTCGGCCTCGCGCCAGACCACGTCGGGCTTGGGCTTGCCGCCGGGGAGCTTCTCGCCGGGCTGGAGGTTGTCGCAGATGTGGCGCCAGAGGGCGAAGTACTTGGGCTCGGGCCGGCCGGTGGTGTCGCTCACCGGGAGCCGCGGAATCTTCACGATGCCCGACTCGATGGCGTCCACAAGGCCGAAGTCGCTCACCAGCCAGGGGAACGGCGAGCCCTCGATGTAGCCGCTGCCCGTCAGATAGAAGGGCGTGGCCGAGGGGTCCACCGTGAGGCGCACGCCGCAGGCCTGGTTGAGCCGGTCGAGGCCTGAGATCCACACCGTGGCCTCCTCGCGCTCGGCCTTCTCCTCGGCCGAGAGCTTCTCGTGCTCCCCCACGGGCGCCGGACGGTAGGCGTGGTGGGCCTCGTCGTTCAGCACCAGGAGCGGGCCCCGGACGTAGAGGTCGCCGAGCACGCGGCGGCCGAAGGCCTCGGGGCTCTCCTCCCCCTTGTTCACCACCACGTAGCTCTTCCCGCCCTCGGCGTGGGGCGACTCGGGCAGAAAGCCGTGCCAGTTGGTCACGAGCACCTTGCCCTTGGCGAACTCGGGCATGAGCGGGGAGGGCACGAGGTCGAAGGCCTGGTAGTAGTTCTCCGGGTTGTCGGGGCGAAGGACCTGCAGGCGTTCCTTGATGGTGAGATTGGGGCAGACCACGAGCACGGCGGACGCGTACCGGTCTCGCGAGGTCCCCCTCCCCCGGTTGCAGAACGCCCAGGCGATAAGCATCGCCATGACGACCGTCTTGCCGCTCCCCGTGGCCATCTTGCAGCCGTAGCGCAACAGGTCGGGCAGTCCCGGCTCGTTCGGGCGGTCCAGGAGGCGCGGCGGCACGGTGAGCCGGCGCTTCTCCTCGAAGGTCGTCTTCTCTCCCCGGCGCAGCCGGTCGTAGTCCGCCTTGGCCAGGGCCATGTTCTGCCGCGGCAGTTTCCTCCCGGCCTCCAGGATCTCCTGGAGGTAGAGAATCGTCTCCACCGCCTCCAGCTGACAGAAGAAGAGCCGCCGCAGCCGGTCGTCGCGCGTCCAGTGCCGGAGAAGCTCCCTCGTCACGGTGCTCGCGCCGTCCCAGCCCTTCTCCCTCCAGGCCTTCACGTCGGCGCGAAGCGCGTTGGCGAGCGGCAGATCGTCGCGCTCCTCCTCGGCGAAGAGGCTCATCTGGGCGCTGGCCGTGGCCTGCGTCTTGTACCAGTAGCTGGCCGGCCGGCGGTCCGGGTGGCGGTAGGGCTCGCCCGTGTCGGTCCGGTAGACCCAGTGCGCCGTCGGCTCCGCGAAGGGGCTGCACAGGATGGGCTTATTGACCGGCTGGATCGGGAGGTCCAACTCCTTTTGAGCCTTCATCGCCTCACTCCTCGCTGTCCTGCGAGACGGCTGGCAATTTCAACTCCAGGTTCCCCAGATCCACGATGGCCCCAACGGCCGTCAGGAAGTCCATCCCAAGAATCCCCTCAATAGCGAAGCCATAGTCCATGGCCCCGACCTCGATTTCGAAATCGTGAAGCTCTGCCTCGCCTGCCCGAAGGCTGCCCAATCGTCGAGTAAATACGACCTCGCGCCCCCCAACCCCGCGGATGAAGTACAAGGTTTCGTCCGGAGACGGCAGCACACCGACCTCGGCCATCACGTCGGCAGAAAGCAGTGTGGAGGCCGAACCGGTATCCAAGAGGACATCGGAGACCTCGACGGTCTTGCCGCCGTGGGAAACGCCGAGGGACAAGAACGGAAGCCCGTCTCTAAGCACCAACCGCATGCCCGCACCTCACGCCCACCCACCGCCTCTCCCGGATGTCGAGCTCCTCCCTCTGCGTGTGCACGAAATAGAGTTCGCGCTCAGGGTACTCGCGGTGGAGCGCCTGGTAACGCAGCATGGCGCTCCTGCCGTCCTGGCAGGTGTCCACCACGGCAAAGCGCTCCACGATCCGGCGGTCGTCGGGCAGCGTTCGGGCCTCGAGCGCCTCGACGACGAGCCATTGTTTCGGGTAGGCGGCCCGAACTTCATTCCAGGTCATCGGTTCTCTCCTTCTGCATCCCCCTGCTCATGCTTCCCCCGTGACTCGCCCGCGCTACGGCTCTTCTCCATACACCATCTTGCCATCCAAACGGTGCACCCGCATCGCCTCGTTGCCCCTCGGGTCGATGACCTTCACCGCCGCCCGCTTGTGCTTGCCGGCCGGGAAGGGGAGCGATGTCGTGCCCGAGAGAGCCTCGAGGCGCCCTCGTCCACCACGCCCTTGAGCGCGCGGGCGAGCTTCTGCCACGCGGTCTTGTCGGGGAAGAAGGTCTGGGTGATGCAGAAGGTCCTGCCGTCGTAGTCTGTGTCGAGGAACCAGGCGGCCACCTTTGAGGCGCCGGTGGGGAGGATCGTGTTCTCCACCGGGTCGTAGATGTCCACGCCCTCCATCTCGATCGTGAACTGGCCGCCCTTCGCCTCGCGGAGCTTGGTCCGCGGCAGCCCGAAGACCGTGAAGAGTTGGCTCCCGGCCGTCTCCTTCAAGAGGTCGCCCATGTTCACGTCGGGACGGATGTGGGCCAGGTGGCAACGCACCCGGGGGTTCGGGTCCTCCTGGAGGATCGCCTGGGCCGCGGCATCGAAGGAGAAGCCGGCGAAGACCACGTCCTCGAAGCCCCGGCGGCTCGCCACAGGGAGCGCGTTCTCCACCTGGTAGCCGTCACGGGCCCGAACTGCGGGCCGAAGGAGACGGCCACGGTCTTCGTCTCGCCGTCTTCCCCGGCAGCTCGCCACTCTCCCTCGGCGTGCAGGTACTCCGAGCCGGGGCTCGCCTCCAGGCGGACAAAGGCCATGGCCTTGTTGTTGGGGAACCGGACACCGTCGCCTCGGAGCAGGCCGATCATTCGGTCGACGTAGGCCTCGGCGTTCGAGGAGTCATTGAGTCCGGAGTCGGGGAGTCCGGACTCAAAGGCGTCCAGTTCTTCCGGTGCCCCGCCGATCGGCGACTCTCCGACTTCGGACTCCGGACTCAGAGACTGTTCCGGCGGCATCACGGCCTCCATCGTGGACGGCCCCGACACCCGGACGACGCCCTTCACGGCCTCGGGCTGGTCGACGAGTTCCTCCTGTTCGGCGTTGGCCGCGATGCAGGCGTTGACCTCGTCCATCTTGGCCCGCCAGGTCGCCCGGTACTCGGTGAGGGCCGCCCTCAGCGCCTCGGGCCACTCCTCATCGGTGTCGAAGGGGACCTCCCACTCCTTCCAGGCGTCCTTGGGCAGATTCCACCGCCGCCGGTCCGCGTCAGTGACGGCCCGCTTGCCCTCGCGCTTTTCCTTCTCCAGGAGCTTGGTCTGGAGCCGGCGGCGGACGTCGGAGGTGACGGTTGACAGCGCCGCGTTCAGCGCTGCCAGTTTCTCGGCCAGCACGGGCTCGTGTCGCGCGAAGATGGGGTCCAGCGCCGTGTTCTGAGCGATGCTTTTCAGCGTAATGTGGGGGACGGTCTTGTAGACGAAGCCCTTGGAGGGGTTCGTGCCGTCGCCACCTTCGCGGACCTTGTGGAAGGGGAACGTGGTCGTCAGGAGCCGTTGGCGAGCCAGGGCGAGGGCCACCCGGCTGGTGTCGATCGTCACCCACCGCCGGCCCCACTGCTCGGCCACGTAGGCCGTGGTCCCGCTGCCACAGGTGGGGTCGAGGACGAGGTCGCCGGGGTCGGTGGTCATAGGGATACAGAGCTTGATCGCCTCGGTTGCCGTCTGGACGACGTAGACTTTCGGGTCGGCCCGGCTTTGAACGCCGCCGATGTCATCCCAGACACTTGTGAGAGAGAGCGCCGCAAAGTCATCCAAGAAACGAACGTAGCCGATCGTGTTGCCGGTTACTCGGACCCTACTTGCCCCAAGCAGCCTCTTCATCCCATCTTCGTTGGTCTTCCATCGCGTCTTCGCCGTGGGACGGTATTCGCCGCCCTCAAGGTTTACGGGAAACCACGATGCAGCTCCCTCACCTTTCTCCCGACCGACGCTTTGGCTTGTGATGTTGTCAACGCGATACACTCGAGCGTCAGTGTCCTCGCCAACTCCGGACGCTTCGCCGAGATAGGAAAGCGGAAGTCGCTGCCCGTCTCTGATTTCAGCTTGGTCGTATTTCCCGGCTCCATCGCCACCGACCTTCTTCTCTGAGAAGACCATTCTGAACTTAGTTTTGTCCCTCTTCTTGGCATACCAAAGTATGTAGTCAGCGGTGGATGGCAACATCAAGACCGTTGCCCCAGCCGTCTTGCTGAATGTCACCAGCGAAACGAAGTTTTCTGGTCCAAACACCTCGTCCAACAACATCCGCACCCGGTGCAGGTTCTCGTCTGAGATCTGTACGAACACGCTCCCCAAGTCCGCCAACAACTCCCGGCACAGCACCAGGCGGTCCCG
>JACRCS010000416.1 GCA_016218905.1 Deltaproteobacteria bacterium | reverse complement strand
GCAACGAGTCCGCCAGCTCATGCACGATCAACCGGACCTCGCTGCAGTTCTCCAGAGCATGCTGGACCGAGCTCCCTTCTAGCCGCCCGGGATGGTGAGCTTCCGCCCCCTCCGGAACCCGCGACCCGACAGCCTCGTTTGCCTGGGGGCAACTCTGGGGGCATCAAGAAAAGTTCCAGATAAGAAATGCTGAATTAACGGGCCAAAACGGCCGAACGCGTGTCCAGTCTTCCCGCGTTGAGCGGGACTGGACGCGCCGGGCGCCGGAGGGCGAAGGGCCGGGCTCCCGAAAGTACGGTGGTGCTCCGGGTGACTAGATATCCAGGTTCGCCGCCTCCCAGCGCGTCCTCCCGGATGAACTCGTTCCGGGGCTCGACGTTGTCTCCCGTGAGGACGTTGAAGATCTCCTCGGCGGGGACGGCGTATTCGACCTTCACCTGGAGCATCATCCGCTTCTCCACGTCCATGGTCCTCTCCCAGAGCTGGGTCGGGTTCATCTCGCGGAGTCCATTGTGAGGAGTCGGGGACAGGTCACTCATTTCACCCCCAGCGGCCCGCCAACATGAATGTGCAGACGTGGCCGTGCTCACGCCCCACGCTACTCACACGGTGGATCTTTGGACCGCACCAGGGATCCTTCAGGTCCAAGCCGGGGCGAATGAAGCGCGCTCACGTCCTCGTCTTCGAGCCCTCCGCGAGAAGGCCTTCGACCTCAGCCTTCAGACGCGGTAGGTACCCCTCCACGACGCCCCAGACGACTTCGTCCGCGACGGTGGCGTAGCCGTGAATGAGCCGATTTCGAAACGAGACGATCCGGCGGGCGTGGGTGACCCGCCTCTCCACATCCGGATCGATCCGGAAGGTTTGATTGAGGGCCTCACCGATGATCTCGAACTGACGCTCCACCGCCGAGCGAAGAAGTGGACTTTCCGCGTAATCTCGATAGGTCTTGCCGTGTAAGAACTCCTGGATGAGCCGACACGCCTTCGCAACGTCGTGGAGATACGCCAGCGCCACTTCAAGAGTCATAGATGACCTCTCGAGTGGCCTCGACCCGCTCTCGAATATATGGGTTCCTCAGCGCCTGGGGCTCCACCAGATCGATGGGGCGTCCGAAGAGTGCCTCTGCCTCCTCGAGCAGCCCGAGGTACGCGTCCGCGTGCTCGATCGGCGCCATGGGCTGGAATTCGACGAGAAGATCGATGTCGCTGCGCTGGGAATCGAAAGCATCTCCGACGGCAGAGCCGAAGATCGAGAGTCTCCTTACGCCCCGGCGTGAACACAATGCGATGAGCGCCGGGAGTTTCTCCTGAATCGCAGAGACCATACCCCTTGCCTTCCTTCTTCTTTTCTCCTTCATGCGCTTTCGGTCTGCACGAGGGCTTCGACGTGCTTAACGAACGCATCCGCGTGGTCCAGCACTTCGAGTACCTCTTCGGAGGAGAGCGGTGGCATCACGGCGAAGTCGCCACTGCGTGCGAAGATCGAAGGCGGCTCTCAGCCACTTCGAGAGCTCTTTGGGGAGGAGCCCCTCGTGGACGAAGAGGCGATTGAAGAGAGCGATCGCTCCGCTGTGGCGGGACGTCTCCTGCTTCCGCAACGCGAGCAGAGCCAGGACGGCGTAAAACATCCCGTAATAGGAACGGTTAACCGACGCCCGGAGGGATCCCTCCCGAAGGAGGATCCTCGCTGCCTCGACGGCCTCACGCGCCTGGTCCAGTCGGTAAGCGGCCAGAGCGCGGAGATTGTCGGTCACGCCCTCACCCCCTCCCGCAGGATGGTCTGTACCAGGGTACTCTCCGAAGGCGGCCCGGCTTCGAAGTCTTCTTTCGAGAAGGGGACGAGGGTGATCACCCGCTCGTTCTCGTAGCCGACCTCCCACGCCAGGTCGGAAATGACGGCACGGGACGCGCGGTCCACGGTCTCCAGAACCACGCAAACGTCGAAGTCGGAATCCCACCTTGCTCCGCCCCGGGCCCGCGAGCCGAAGGCCCACACTTCGGCCTCGGGGAAGCGCTCCCGAACCCGGGAAGCGAAGAGCCGGAGGATCCGACGGTCTTCGTCGTCCATGGTCAGATATCCAAATTCCCCGCCTCCAGCGCGTGCTCCCGGATGAACTCCTTGCGGGGCTCGACGTTGTCTCCCATGAGGACGTTGAAGATCTCCTCGGCGGCGACGGCGTCTTCGAGCTTCACCTGGAGCATGACCCGCTTCGCCGGGTCCATGGTGGTCTCCCAGAGCTGGGTCGGGTTCATTTCGCCGAGGCCCTTGTAGCGCTGGATCCCGAGGGGCTTTCGGCCCTCGTCGAGGAGGATCTGGAGGAGGTGCTCCTTCGTCAGCGCTTCCAGGGCTCCGTTCTCATGTCCCACCTTGCGCACGAAGAAGGGCGGCTCCTTCAGCTCCGCCAGGCTCTCGTTGATGCGATAGAGGCTGCGGTAGTCGACCGAATCGACGAGATCGAGCGAGATGATGCTCGAGACCGTCCTACTCTCGGTGCGCCGGCTCGCCCGGTAGCTCAGGAGGTTGTGCTCCTCGTCGACGCCGATGGACTCCACCTCGTACCCGAGCGCCTCCATCTTCTCCTGTACGGGCCAGAACGCCTCCCGGTTGCCCAGAAAGGAGGCGTCTTTGAGGCCGCTGTCGACGAGGACCCGGAGGAGGTTGCGGTCGTAGCCGTGGCGCTCCAGGCGGTCCATGAAGAACTTGTAATTGAAGATCCGGAGCATCAGCTCCTTGAGCTCGGCTCCGGCGTAGACCTTCTCCGATCCGGCCACGTGCACCTCGTAATCGGTCACGGCCTCGTCCACGAGGAACCGGTTCAGGTCCTGATCGTTCTGCAGATAGCGCTCCTGCTTCGACTTCACGACCCGGTAGAGGGGCGGCTGGGCCAGGTAGAGGTAGCCGTTTTCGATCACCGACGGCATCATCCGGTAGAAGAACGTGAGGAGCAGCGTGCGGATGTGACTCCCGTCGACGTCGGCGTCCGTCATGATGATGATGTTGCGGTAGCGGAGCTTCTCCACGTCGAACTCGGCGTGGATCCCCGCCCCCAGCGCCGTCACCAGCGTCGCGATCTCCTTGTTGGCGAGCATCTTCTCGGGCCGCGCCTTCTCGACGTTCAGGATCTTGCCCTTGAGCGGGAGGATCGCCTGGTTGCGGCGGTCGCGGCCCTGCTTGGCCGACCCGCCTGCGCTGTCGCCCTCGACGAGGTAGATCTCGCTCAGCTCCGGGTCTCGCTCCTGGCAGTCGGCGAGCTTTCCCGGCAGGCTCGCGCTGTCGAGGGCGCTCTTTCGCCTCGTGAGCTCCTTGGCCTTGCGGGCGGCGTCCCGAGCCCGCGCCTCCTGGATGCACTTCGTCACGAGGTTCCTCGCGACCGGAGGGTTCTCCTCCAGGTAGGCCGCGAGCTTGTCGTTGACGATGTTCTGGACGAGGCCGCTCACCTCGGAGTTTCCGAGCTTCGTCTTCGTCTGCCCCTCGAACTGCGGGTTCGGGATCTTCACCGAGATGACCGCGGTCAAGCCGGCCCGGACGTCGTCGCCCGAGAGGCCCGCCTTCAGGTCCTTCAGCATGTTCTGGTTCTTCGCGTAGTTGTTGAGGCAGCGGGTGAGCGCGGACTTGAATCCCGTGAGGTGCGTGCCGCCCTCGCGCGTGTTGATGTTGTTCGCGAAGCTGAAGACCTTCTCGTTGTATCCCTCGTTGTACTGGATCGCGACCTCGGTGAAGATGCCCGCGTTCTCGCCCGAGATGTAGACGGGTGGGTGGAGCGGGTTTGCGTTCCGGTTCAGGTGCTCCACGAACGAGCGGATTCCGCCCTCGTACTGGAACTCCCGCTTCTTCTCGATTCGCTCGTCCTCCAGGACGATCCGGATCCCGCTGTTCAGGAACGAGAGCTCCCGCAGGCGGTTGGCGAGGACGTCGTAGGAGAACTCGGTCACCTGGAAGATCTCCGGGTCGGGCTTGAAGCGGACCTTCGTGCCCCGGCGGGTCGTGGTCCCGGTCTCCTTCAGATCGTCCTGGGGGGTTCCGCGCTCGTAGGACTGGTTGTAGACCTTGCCGTCCCGTCGGATCTCGAGGTCGAGCCGCTCCGAGAGCGCGTTCACGACCGAGACGCCGACGCCGTGGAGGCCGCCGGAGACCCGATAGGTCTTGTTGTCGAACTTCCCGCCGGCGTGGAGGATCGTCAGCACCACCTCGGCGGCCGACTTGCCGGTCTCGGGATGGATGTCCACGGGGATCCCGCGCCCGTTGTCGGTGACGGTCACGCTGTTGTCCACGTGTATCGTGACGTGGATCTCGTCACAGAAGCCGGCCAGGGCCTCGTCGATCGAGTTGTCCACGACCTCGTAGACGAGGTGGTGGAGCCCCATCTCGCCGGTCGAGCCGATGTACATGGCGGGCCTCTTCCGGACGGCTTCCAGGCCGCCCAGGACCTTGATCTGGTCCGCCGTGTACTCCTGTCCGTTCAGTACGATCTCTTCACTCTCGCTCATCGTCTTCTTTCGATCCCGTAATCTTCTACCTCACCTGCCCCGCCACCACCCGGTGGGTGCGCACGTCGGCGCTCCCCGGCAGCGGGAAACTCTCCCGATCCGTGCAGGCGATGAAGGCCTGCCCCTTCCAATCCGCCACGAACTCGCCCAGGAATCCGAGCCGCCCTGCGTCCAGCTCCGAACCGGGGTCGTCGAGCAGGAAGACCGGGTCCTGGCCCAGTCGCTCCCTCCCCCAGAGGAGGAGAGCCAGCTTGAAGCTCAACGCGGCGCTCCGCTGCTGCCCCCTCGAACCGTACGTCCGTAGGGGCCGGCCGTCGAGGAGGACCTGCAGGAGGTCCCTGTGCGGACCGACGCTCGTGAAGCCCGCCGCGCGGTCCCGCTCCCGGTTCTCCACGAGCGCCTTCCAGAGCCCACCCGCGCTGCCGAGGTAGGGCGTCTCCCACCGGAGCCCGAGCTCCTCCCGGCCGGCGGAGATCCGCCCGTAGAAGTCCGCGATCTTCGGCCCGATCTCCTCGGCCACCTCTCGCCTGACGCGGGCCACCGCCTCTCCCGCCAGGGCGAGGCTCTCGTCCCACGCCTCGAGCTCGGCGCCTCCCACCCGGAGGAGCACGTTTCGCTGGCGCAGGGTCCGGTTGTACCGGCGCAGGGCCGCCAGGTGCCCCGGCCTCGCCACGAACGCCGCGCGGTCCACGTAGCTCCGCCGCATCTCCTGGTTGCCCTGGGAGAGCTCCAGGTCGAGGGGACTGAAGAGGACGGTCGCGAACTCGGAAAGATAGGAGGCGGTGCTCTCCGGGGCCTTGTCGTTGACCCGGACAATTCTACCTCGGCGCTCGAGATTAAGTCTAAGCTGAACAGCGCCTCCGGGTCCCTGAACTTCCGCCTCCAGGTCGGAATCCTCGGCTCCCCAGGCGATCAGGTCCGAGAGCCTCCCCGTCCGAAAGCTCCTCAGGTTCGAGAGGAGGTAGATGCCCTCCAGGAGGTTCGTCTTTCCCTGCGCGTTCTCGCCCCAGAAGACGTGGATAGCTCCGTCGGTCCGGAGGTCGATGGGCCCGAGGTTGCGGAACCTGCGGGCCCGAAACCGGCTCAGCCGCACGTCACTCGATGCGCATGGGCATGATCACCGAGAGGAAGCGCGCATCTTCTCCGCTCTTGATCAGGCAGGGCGACAGGACCTCGCTGATGCCGATGCGGACCTCCGGGCCGTCCACCACCTTCAGCGCCTCGAGGAAGTATTGGGCGTTGAAGGCGACCCGGAGCGGCTCGCCGCGGTACGTGAGCTCCACCTCCTCCCGGGCGTCGCCGAACCGGGGGTTGTCGGAGCTCAGGGAGAGCCCCCGCTCGCTCGCCTCCAGGATGACGCTCCGCGTCTCGTCGTCCGAGAGGAGCGACACCCGGCGAAGTGCGTCCGTGAGGCTCACCCGGTCGCATGCGAGCCACGTCTTCACGTCGCGGGGGATCACCTGCTCGTAGTTCGGGTAGCTCGCGTCGATGAGGGTCACGGCCAGGAGGCTCCCGCCGACCCGCGCGTACACCCGGCCGCTGGCCGCCGTGAGCTCGAAGCGGGCCGACTCCGAGTCGAGGGTGTCGATGAGCGCCTTCAGCTCGGCGACGCCCTTCTTGGGGACGATCACCCCTTCCCCGAAGCACGCGGTGTGGGGTCCCACGGGCCGCTCGACGAGGCTCAGGCGATGGCCGTCGGTGGCCACCATGCGCAAGAGCGGCGTACCGTCGTCCCCGACCACTTCCTGCACGAGCACGCCCGTCAGGTAGATGCGCGACTCGTCGCTGGAGACGGCGAAGATCGTCTTCTCGATCATCGAGCTGAAGACGTCGGCCGGAAATGAAAAGAACGACTGCGGCGCGTCGGGCAGCGTCGGGTACTCCTCCGGTGCGATGCCGGGGAGGTGGAAGACGCTCTTTCCGGAGCTCACCGTGACCCACTGGTTCTCTCGCACCTCGATCACGACGTCCGCTTTCGGGAGCTCCCGGACGATCTCGTAGAGCTTCCTCGCCGCCACCGAGATGGCGCCCGGCGTCTCGACCGTGCACGCCGTCACCTGAGTGAGCGTCGTGCGCAGATCGGTGACCGAGATCCGCAGCTTTCCGTCGAGGGCCTCCAGGAGCGCATTCTCCAGGATGGGACGGGTCGTCTTCCGCTCGACCACCGATTGGGCGCGTCCGAGGAGGGATGCCAACCCTTCCTGGGTGAAACGGATCCTCATCGCCTACTCCTGTCTTTTGGTTTTCTCTCTTTAGGAAAGTCAGTAGCCGTAGGGCCTGTGAACGGTGTGGAGAAGACCCCGCGGCCGCGAGCCTGCGGCGTCTTCTGCCTGAGGATAACGTTGTGGAGAAGCACGCGCTTATGGACAGCCTCCCGAGGGCTCCCCGGCCGGACCTCAGGTTGTCCACAGGCGGCCCACAGGCTGTCCCCAGGCCGGTGGGTCTATCTCCGCAGAGCCGCGCTGAGGCCCTGGACGTCGGCCCGCAGGGAGCGGTCCTGCTCCATGGCCTCGGCGATCTTCGTGCACGCGTAGATTATGGTCGAGTGGTCCCGGCCGCCAATCTTCTGCCCGATCTCCGGAAACGAGCACGCGGTCAGCTCCCGTGCCAGGTACATGGCCACCTGGCGAGGGTGGGCGAGCGCCTTCGTCCGCCGCTTTCCCTTGAGGTCGGCCACGTTTACGCGATAGTGGTCCGCCACCGCCTTCAAGATCCCTTCGACCGTGATCTCCTTCTTGTTCTCCTTGATGAAGTCCCGGAGGACCTCTCGGGCGAGGTCGATGGTGATGTCGGTGTGTGTAAGGCTCGCGAAGGCGGCCAGGCGCACGAGAGAGCCTTCCAGCTCGCGGATGTTCGACGAAAAGTTGGAGGCGAGGAAGACCGCCACGTCGTTCGGGAGCGGGATCGCCTCGAGCTGGGACTTCTGATGGAGGATGGCGATCTTCGTCTCCAGGTCCGGCGGCTGGATGTCCGCGATGAGCCCCCACTCGAACCGGGAGCGGAGCCGGTCCTCGAGGCCGGGAATGTCCTTCGGGAACTTGTCGCTCGTGACGACGATGTTCTGATGGCTCTCGTAGAGGGCGTTGAACGTGTGGAAGAACTCCTCCTGAGTCCGCTCCTTCCCTGCGATGAACTGGATGTCGTCCATGAGCAGGATCTCCATCCTGCGGTACTTGTCCCGGAATTCAGGCATCCGCTTGTTCGCCAACGCCTGGATGAGCTCGTTCATGAACGTTTCGCTGTGGATGTAGCAGACCTTCGTGTCCGCGGAGGTCGCGAGCTTATGGTTGCCGATGGAGTTGAGGAGGTGGGTCTTTCCGAGGCCCACTCCGCCGTAGATGAAGAGAGGATTATAGGTCCTGTGGGACTTCTCCGCGACGGCGAAGCTCGCGGCCTGGGCGAACTCGTTCGAGGGACCGACTACGAAGGTTTCGAACGTGTACTTCGGGTTGAGGCCGATCTTCTTCGCCCGCTCCTCCCAGGAAGGCGCCGGCTTGGCGGGCGCGGGAGGAGTCGCGCTCTGGCGGAGGTACGGCTTCTCCACGGCTTGCACGGAGAAGTGGATCGAGTAGCGCTTGCCGGTCCGGGCGAGGAGCTTGTCCCGGATGAGCGAGATGAACTCGTGATCCTGAAGCCAGTCGGCGAAGAAGCGGTTCGGGACTTCGAGGTAGAAGGCGTCGCCCTCGATGCGAAGAGGGCGGAGGGGCACGATCCAGGTCGAGAAGCTCTGGGAGGGAAGGACCTGCTCCAAATCGCCAAGAACAGAGGTCCACAAATCTTCCATGGGCGAGCTTCCGGCGAGCCTCGAATATCCACAGCTTGTCCACACCTGTGGATAGGTGGACAACGAGCGCACGAGATATGGAAAAAACGTGAAGGAAACGAGGACGCGGGGCGGCGGAGTCACCGCCCCCGAAGTCGGGCAGGCTGGAGACTAGCAGACGCCGGCTCGGCATGGCAAGGGCGTTTGTGAGGCGAGGCGCGAGGAGCGAACGCGCCGGGGGGCGGTGTTGACCCGCCGCCGCCGTGCGGCTATCTTGGCGCCTCCTCGAAAAAAGAGAAAGGAAGATGCCCGATGGCGAGAGACGCCAAGGCGGCCCAGAGAGCGGCCCTCAAGCGGAAGAAGCGGGAGAAGGAGGTCCAGGAGGACCGCGCCCGGCAAAAGGCGGCGGCCGCGGAAGGAAGCCCGCGTCGGTTCCTCGCCCAGGCTCGGGAGCTCCCCATCGACGAGTGCGTGATCAGCAAGGGCTGGCAGGAGAGAGGGCTCGCCCACATCCTCCTCGCCCGGAAGCTGCCCACGGGGAACCTCATGGTGGCGGGCTACTACGTCGACACCCTGTGCGTGGGCCTCAAGGACACGGCTCTCCTGCCCAACGTCCAGCCCGAAGAGTACAGCCGCAACGTCAAGCCCAACGTCTTCAACGATCCCGTGGAGTTCGAGCCGTGCGAGCCCGCGCTCGCCAAGGCCGTCGTCGAAGGGGCGATCACCTTCGCCGGCCGGTTCGGCTTCAAACCCAACAAGCGGTGGGAGGAGTCGAAACGGCTCCTCGATGGGCTCCCGGAGGTCGCGCCGCCTGCCTTCGGGCGCAACGGAAAGCCGTGCCTCGTCCTCCGGGGCGGCGAGAAGGCTCCGGGCGCGGTGGCGAGGCTCGAGCGAACCGCCGGGCCGGGGAACTACGCGGTGGAGGAAGCGGCGGAGTGAGGCTCGTCGAGCCGCGAAGCGCCGGCCCGTCGGGAGAGGGGGCTCCTGGATCGGTAGCCGCCTGCCGCCTTCAACCTACGTTCTCTTTGGAAGGAGTGGAATAGTCCTGAAGCGCCTCCGCGCGGAGATTCTTGGCGCCCCGTTCGGCTATGCGGGTTTGAATCTCCTCCGACACGTTTGAAGAGTCCCGAAAGCCCTCCCGACTCCTATCCCGCGCGATTTTATTCTCCTGGAAATCCCTTGACGGTACACGGCTTTTCTTCTACCGTCGGCCACCGTTTTCAATCACGGTGAAGCTATTTCACTCGTTTTAAAGATGCCCTGCGCGCGAGCCTTCGATGAAACGCCAGCTCCTGGAAAAGCTCAACCTGGGCGGCCGCATCAAGGACCTCCGCAAGCAGAAACGGATGACGCTCAAGGAGCTCTCGGAGCGGACGGGCTTCTCCCCGGCGATGCTCTCCCAGGTCGAGAACAACATCGCCTCGCCGTCGATCTCCACGCTCTGGAACTTCGCCGAAGCCCTCGGGGTGAAGATCGGGTACTTCTTCGAGGAGAGCGGAGTCGAGCGGGAGGACTTCGTCGTGACCCGGCGCGGGTCCGAGGTCCGCGTGTACCGCGACGAGGTTCCCCACACGTTGCCGTACAAGGACCTCGCCCACGGCCTGGAGACTCGCCGGATGAGGCCGCTGGTCATCGACTGCGAGGAGGCCTGCGAGTTCTCGATCAAAGAGATGACGTACGAGGGCGAGGAGTTCCTGTACGTCATGGCGGGCGATCTGGTGGTGCGCTACGGCCGGGAGGAGATCGAGCTGGGTCCCGGCGACAGCATCTACTACAACGCGCAGATCCCGCACCGGATCGAGGCGAGGAAGGGGGCAAGCCTCCTCGCCGTGGTGTACGAGGCCAATCGCCCGGGGATGGACCCCCGGGCCTGACGGAGGAGAGGAAGGCGAGATGAGCTTGCGCGAAGTCGTGCTGGTGTCGGCCTGCCGCACGCCCGTGGGCGGCTACCTGGGTGCGCTGAGCCCCCTCACCGTCACCGAGCTCGGCGGCGTCGCCGTGCGGGAAGCCGTCCGCCGCGCCGGACTTCCCGCCTCCGCCGTGGGCGAGTGCGTGATGGGGAACGTCCTCCAGGCCGGCGTCGGCCAGAATCCCGCGAGGCAGGCGGCCCTCCGGGGCGGGCTCGCGCCCAGCACCAACGCCTTCACGGTGAACATGGTCTGCGGTTCGGGTCTCAAGGCCGTGATGCTCGCGGCGCAGTCGATCTCCCTCGGGGAGACCGAGGCGGCGGTCGCGGGCGGCATGGAGAGCATGTCCAACGCGCCGTACCTCCAACGAAACCTCCGAACCGGCGTGCGCCTGGGGAACTTCGAGACCGTCGACGCCATGATCCACGACGGTCTCTGGTGCGCCTTCAACGACGCCCACATGGGAAAGCTCGCGGAGTACACGGCCGCCCAGGCGAACCTCACCCGACAGGAGCTCGACGAGTTCGCCGCCCGCAGCCAGCAGAAGGCGGGCGCGGCGATCACCTCCGGCGCCTTCCGCGCGGAGATCGTCCCCGTCGAGGTCCCGGGGAAGAAGGGGCCGACGTTGGTCGACACGGACGAGCCCGTCAAGGCCCAGACCACGGTCGAGGTCCTCGCGAAGCTCCGCCCTGCCTTCCAGAAGGACGGCGTCGTCACCGCCGGGAACGCCCCCGGGCTCACCGACGGTGCCTCGGCGCTCGTGCTCGCCTCCCGGGAGTTCGCGCAGGCGCGCGGCCTCCCCGTACTGGCGACCATCCGCGAGCACGCCGCCGCCCACCGGGACCCGAAAGAGGTCTTCTTCGCCCCCATCGACGCGGTCCGGAAGGTGATGAAGCTCGGGGGCTACGCGATCTCGGATTTCGACCTGATCGAGGCCAACGAGGCGTTCGCCTCCCAGTGCCTGGCGGACGGCAGAGAGCTCGGCTGGGACTGGGAGCGGGTGAACGTCAACGGCGGCGCTATCGCCCTCGGCCATCCCATCGGCGCCAGCGGCGCCCGCGTGCTCACCACCCTCGTCTACGCCATGAAGGCTCGGGGCGCCAAGCGGGGCCTCGCGACCCTCTGCCTCGGCGGCGGCGGCGCGGTCGCCCTCGTGGTCGAACGGGGTTGATTTTCTCTTGAGGTTCTTCTGGAAAGGAGGAAGGCCATGGAAGTGAAGAAGGTCGGCGTCATCGGAGCGGGGACCATGGGCCACGGCATCGCGCAGGTCTTCGCGGTCTCCGGTTATCCCGTCGTCCTGCGGGACATCGCCCCCGAGTTCGTCCAGAAGGGGATCGGGGCCATCGACAAGGCCCTCGAGAAGGCGGTCGCCAAAGGCAAGATGACCGCCGAGGAGAAGGCCGCAGCCATGGGAAGGATCCAGGGCACGACGGAGCTCGGCGACTTCGCGGGCGTCGACGTGGCCGTGGAGGCCGCGACCGAGAACCTCGCCATCAAGCTGAAGATCTTCGAGGACCTCGACCAGGTCTGCAAGCCCGAGGCGATCCTCGCGTCCAACACCTCCTCCATCTCCATCACGAAGATCGGAAAGGTCACGAAGCGCCCGGGCAAGGTGATCGGGATGCACTTCATGAACCCGGTTCCGGTCATGAAGCTGATCGAGGTGATCCGCGGCCTCCTCACGGAGGACGAGGTCTTCGGGACCATCGAGGACCTCTCGAAGAAGATCGGGAAGGTCCCGGTGGAGGTCAACGATGCCCCCGGGTTCGTCGCCAACCGCATCCTCATCCCGATGATCAACGAGGCGGCCTACACCCTCTACGAGGGGATCGCCTCGGCCAAGGACATCGACACGGTAATGAAGCTCGGCGCGAACCACCCCATGGGTCCGCTGGAGCTCGGGGACCTGATCGGCCTCGACGTCTGCCTCGCCATCATGGAGGTGCTCCACCAGGGCCTTGGGGACTCCAAGTACCGGCCCTGTCCGCTCCTGCGCAAGATGGTCGACGCCGGAAACCTTGGCCGCAAGACGGGCAAGGGCTTCTACGACTACCCGGCTTGAGGAGGGGCGCCATGGTCTACGAGAACATCCTTTTGGAGAAGCCCGAGGAGGGGATCTACCTCCTCACCGTGAACCGGCCCAAGGCGCTCAACGCGCTCAACGGGGCGACGCTCGACGAGCTCGCGGCGGCGATCGCCGAGGTCGGAACCGATCCCACGGCCCGCGTCCTCCTCGTCACGGGCGCGGGGGAGAAGGCATTCGTGGCGGGCGCTGACATCTCCGCCATGAAGGACCAGACGCCGCTCGAGGCGAAGGAGTTCTCGCTCAAGGGGCTTCGCACCTTCCGGAGCCTCGAGAACCTGCCGCTGGTGACCATCGCGGTCGTCAACGGCTTCTGCCTCGGCGGCGGCTGTGAGCTCGCCATGAGCTGCGACTGGATCCTGGCGAGCGACCGCGCGCTCTTCGGCCAGCCGGAGGTGAACCTGGGCGTCATCCCGGGGTTTGGCGGGACCCAGCGCCTCCAGCGGCTCATCGGGAGGAACCGCGCCTTGGAGCTCATCACCACGGCCCGCAACGTGAAGGCCGACGAGGCGCTGGCGCTCGGCCTCGTCAACCACGTGCACCCTGCGGAGAACCTCCACGACGAGGCGCTGGCGATGGCGCGGACGGTGGCCTCCAAGGGGCCCGCGGCCCTGCGGCTGGCGAAGGAAGCCGTCCAGCGAGGTCAGGATCTGGACCTCGACAACGGGTGTGTGCTAGAAAGCGACCTGTTTGCCTTGTGCTTTGCGACACAGGACCAGAAGGAAGGGATGGGCGCCTTTCTGGAGAAGCGGAAGGCGCACTTTCAGGGACGGTAACCCTCGGCCCCGAGGGAGTTCTTTTCCATTTGCATGACCCCGAAGAGGGGTCGAGTCGCTCCGCGCCCGGCGGAGCTTGGGAAAGCGCCCGATGGATTTCGAGCTCGACGACGTCCAGAAGATGGTTCGGGAGACCGCCCGGAAGTTCGCCCGGGAGGAGGTAGGCCCGTGCGCGGCCGAGATGGACCGGACCGCCACGTTCCGAACGGAGCTCGTACGCAAAATGGGCGAGCTCGGCTTCATGGGCGTCGCCTTTCCCGAGGAGTACGGCGGGGCGGGAATGGACTACCGCTGCTACGCCATCGTGGTGGAGGAGCTCTCCGCGGTCTGCGCGGCGACCGGGGTCGTCGTCTCGGCCCACTCCAGCCTCTGCTGCGACCCCATCTTCAAGAAGGGCACGGAAGAGCAGAAGAGGAAGTATCTTCCTCCCCTGCTCGGCGGGCGGATGCTCGGGTGCCTCGGGCTCACCGAACCCCAGGCCGGAACCGACGCGGCCAACCAGAAGACGACCGCGGTCCTGGACGGAAACGAGTGGGTCCTCAACGGCTCGAAGATCTTCATCACGAACGGCGGGCAGGCAGGGGTCGCCGTCGTGATCGCGGCCACGGACCGGACGCTCGGCACCAAGGGGCTCTCCGCCTTCATCGTCCCCGCGGATTCAAAGGGTTACAAGGTCGCCAAGGAGGAGCATAAGCTGGGGATCCGGGCGTCCTCCACGGCCGAGCTCGTCTTCGACGACTGCCGCGTGCCCCAGGAGAACCTCCTCGGAAAGCCGGGGGAGGGCTTCAAGATCGCCCTCCAGACCCTCGATGGAGGCCGGATCGGGATCGCCGCCCAGGCGGTCGGCATCGCCCGGGGCGCCCTGGAGAGTGCGGCGGCTTACGCCAAGGAGCGGGTCCAGTTCGGCCAGCCGATCTCGAGCTTCCAGGCGATCCAGTGGAAGCTCGCCGACATGGCGACCGAGATCGACGCGGCGCGCCTGCTCGTCTGGAGGGCCGCGTGGATGAAGGACCAGGGCTTCCAGAACTTCGGCAAAGAGGCCGCCATGGCGAAGCTCTTCGCCTCCGACGCGGCCGTGAAGGCCACCCGCGAGGCGATCCAGGTCTACGGCGGCTACGGCTACGTGGACGAGTACCCGGTGGAGCGCTTCTACCGCGACGCCAAGATCACGGAGATCTACGAGGGAACGAGCGAGGTCCAGCGGATCGTGATCGCGCGGGCCCTTCTTCAGGACTAGCAGTCATCGGTTCTCGGTTTTCGGTTTTCGGTTCTCCCCTGGAGGCCGAACCGGTGCCGCGGGCCTGCAACGGTTCTCGGTTCTCGATCACCGGCGACGTCAGAACCGACAACTGATTACCGAGAACCGACAACCAAAAAGGAGGGAAGCAGATGAAGATCATGGTGCCCGTGAGGCGGGTTCCGAACCCCGACGTAAAGGTCCGCCTGAAGAAGGACGGAACCGGCATCGAGACCGAGGGAGTGAACTTTCTCGTCAACTCCTTCGACGAGTTCGCGATCGAAGAGGCCGTTCGGCTCACCGAGAAGTCCGGGGGCGAGGTGTTCCTGGTGAGCATCGGCACCGCGGCCAATGAGGAGACGCTCCGGGCCGGCCTGGCGCTCGGCGCCCAGCGCGCCTACCTCGTCCAGGTGGACGAGACCCTCGACAGCTCGGCCGTCGCCGACATCCTGGCCGCGGTTTACAACCAGGAGAAGCCGGACCTCGTCATCGCCGGCAAGCAGTCCGTGGACACCGACAACAACCAGGCCAGCCAGATGCTCGCCGCCAAGATCGGCGTGCCCCAGGCGTGCTTCGCCTACAAGCTCGAGCTCCAGGGGACGAAGGCCCTGGTGCAGCGGGAAATCGACGGCGGGCTCGAGACGAAGGAAGTCGACCTCCCCGCGGTCATCACGGCGGACCTGCGGCTCAACCAGCCCCGGTACGCGAGCCTCCCGGCCATCATGAAGGCCAAGAAGAAGGAAGTGAAGAAGGTCACCCCCGGGGACCTGGGCGTCGCCGCGAAGCCCCGCACGCGCATCCTCGGCCTGTCGGAGCCGCCGCCGCGGAAGGCCGGTCAGAAGGTCGCGAGCGTCGAGGAACTCGTGGAGAAGCTCCTGAACGAAGCCAAGGTCCTTTAGGGGACAGGAGGATAATCAGATGTCGATCCTGGTCATCGGAGAGCTCCGGGAAGGCGCAGTCCGGCACGCCACGTTCCCCGCCATCACCGCCGGTCAGAAACTCGCCCAGATGCTGGGCACCGACTTCGACGTGCTCGTCCTCGGGAAGGGCGCCAAGGCGGCGGCCGAGAAGCTGACGGGTTACGGAGCCAAGAACGTCCTCTTCAGCGAAGCTCCGGCGGTCGCCGACTACACGGCCGAAGGCCACGCCGCCGTCGCCGCCGAGGTGGCGAAGGGCAAGGGCTACACCGCGATCCTCGCCGCGGCCACCACCACGGGCAAGGACCTCGTGCCCCGGCTGGCGGGCCTCCTCGACGCGGGCATGGTGAGCGACGTCGTCGCTTTCGAGAAGGACGCCTACGTCCGGCCCATGTACGCGGGCAACGCGCTCGCCCGGGTCGCAGTCGACACGCCCGTCCACTGCCTGACCGTCCGGGAGACCGCCTTCGACGCCGCCCAGGCGGCCGGCGGAGCCGCAGCCGTCGCCGAGGCCCCGGTGAGCGTCGATCCCGCGAGCCTCAAGAGCCGCTTCGTCGAATTCAACCTCTCCAAGTCCGCTCGGCCCGAGCTCACGGAGGCGAAGTCCGTCGTTTCCGCCGGCCGGGGCGTCAAGGACGCCGCGGGCGTCAAGCTCGTGGAGGAGCTCGCGGACCTCATCGGCGCGGCCCTCGGCGCGAGCCGCGCGGTGGTGGACGAGGGCCTCGTTCCCAACGACCTCCAGGTCGGCCAGACCGGGAAGATCGTGGCGCCCGACCTCTACATCGCCTGCGGCGTCTCCGGCGCGATCCAGCACGTCGCCGGCATGAAGGCGTCGAAGGTCATCGTTGCGATCAACAAGGACGAGGAGGCCCCGATCTTCGAGGTCGCCGACTACGGCCTGGTGGCGGACATCTTCAAGGCCGTCCCCCAGCTGATGGAGAAGATCAAGGCGGCCAAGGCCTGACCGACAGTGGGCGGGCCCCGGGCCAGCCCTTTCCCCAGCCGGCGGCGCGGTGCACGCCGGGGCTTCAAGCTGAAGGGGGCCGTGCGACGGCTCCGAAGAAGGGAAACAGATGGTGAACGGATTGGATTTCGGCCTCATCCTGGCGGTGCTGGGGTGTGCGGCCTTCGGCGTCTGGCGGAAGGTGCGCCGGATCTCCGTCGGCTTGCCCGAGGATCGCTTCGGCGACCACCGTCGGCGGCTGAAGGCTCTCGCTCAGGCGGTCGTCGGCCACCAGCGGATCCTGCGGGAGAAGCCCGAGGGCCTGCACCACTTCTACCTCTTCGGCGCCTTCGCCCTGATGTTCGTGGTCGTCCTCGCGGTGCAGCTCGTCTTCCGCGTACCCCAGCCCCTGGCCGGCCTCTTCACGGTGCTCCTGAACGTGCTGGGGCTCCTCGGCTTCTACGGCACGTGGCGCCTCTACCGGCGCCGCTATACCGAGAAGCCGGACCGCCTGGACGAGAAGCCGGAGGACCGCTGGGGACTCCTGCTCCTCCTCGGCATCTTCGCCACGGGCTTCCTCACCGAGCTTACGCGGCTCGCCATCGTCTGGGGGATCGTCCCGGCCGGACCGGCCGGCGCCGTGCTCCTGATCAAGACCATCTGGCGCGTGCACCTCTTCCTCGTCGCCGTGACGCTCGCGACCCTGCCCTTCGGCAAGCTCTCCCACGTGCTCTTCGGCTCGGCCAACATCTACTTCCAGCCCTTGGGGCCCAAGGGGGTGTGGAAGCCCATCGATATCGAGAACGCGGAGGTCTTCGGCGTAGGCCAGATCGAGCGCTTCACCTGGAAGCAGCTCCTCGACCTCGAGGCGTGCGTGCGCTGCGGCCGCTGTCAGGCCAAGTGCCCCGCCCAGAACACCGGAAAGACCCTGAACCCGAAGAAAGTCATCCAGGACCTGAAGGCCCACTGGATCGCCAAGACTCCTTATCTGTTGAAGGGCCAGGGCGACGCCTTCGAAGACCCCATGATCGACGGGACCGGCGTCATCCAGGACGATCTCTGGTCGTGCACGACCTGCCGCCAGTGCGCCGAGGCGTGCCCGATGATGATCGAGCACCCGGAGAAGGTGGTCGAGATGCGCCGGCACCTCGTCCTGACCGAAGGGGTGATGCCCCAGGAGCTCGTCAACCTCAACAAGAACATAGAGAACAACTTTAACCCCTGGGGCGTCGGCTGGTCGGCCCGGAACGACTGGATGAAGCGACGAGGGGTTGAGCTCCGGATCCTCACCGAGGAGGAGAACCCCGAGTTCGACGTGCTCCTCTGGGTCGGGTGCGCCGGAAGCTTCGACGACCGCTACCAGCGCGTGGCCGCTTCCACAGCCCGGCTGCTCGAGAAGGCGGGCATCTCCTTCGGCATCCTCGGTACCACCGAGAAGTGCTGCGGCGACCCCGCTCGGTCGTCGGGCAACGAGTACCTCTACCAGAGCCTCGTGGCCGAGAACATCGCCACGATGGACGGCATCGGCGTCAAGAAGATCGTCGCGACCTGCCCCCACTGCCTGAAGACGCTCTCCAAGGAGTACCCGCAGTTCGGCGGGAACTACGAGGTCGTGCACCACTCCCAGTTCCTGCGGGAGCTCCTGGCCCAGGGGCGGCTCAAGACCGTCCGAGAGCTGCCGGGGGCCGTCACCCTCCACGACTCCTGCTACCTCTCCCGCTACGCGGGCATCATGGATGACCCGCGGGGCGTCCTGTCGTCGGTGGGGCTGGAGCTCAAGGAGATGCCGCGAAACCGTCTCGACAACTTCTGCTGCGGCGCCGGCGGGGGGCGGATGTGGATGGAAGAGCACGGCACCCGCATGAACAACGTGCGGACCGAGGAAGCCGTGGCCACCGGCGCCGGCATCATCGGGTCGGCGTGCCCGTTCTGTCTCACCATGCTCAGCGACGGCATAAAGGCCCTGAAACGGGAAGAGGACGTTCAGGTGCTCGACATCGCCGAGATCCTCGAGAAGGCCGTGCCATGAAGCCGACGATCGCTCTCTTGTGGGCCTGCCTCGCCGCCGCTCCGGCGTTCGGCGCCGAAATGCCGCCCGCCATTCGGGTAGAGGCGCTGCCGGCGCCGGCCGCCGACGCGGCTCAGACGGGCCAGACGGGCCAGACGAGTCCGACGGGTCCGACCACTCCGGCGGGTCCGGCCGGTCTGACAGGTCAGACCGCTCAGACGCCCGGCCTTCCCCTGCCGGTCTGGAAGAAGGTCGAGAAGCCGTACACGAATGACAAGTGCCTGGAGAAGTGCCACGGCCTGCCCGGGTTCGCCGCCGGCGACCGGACGGGCATCCAACGCTCCCTCCACGTCGATCCGAAAGCGTACGCGGCGTCCATGCACGGTCGTAAGGGCCTGCTCTGCATCGACTGCCACCAGGACGGCGACCCCAACTTCCACCCCCGCGTCGGGTACCGGAAGGTGGACTGCCGGGCGTGCCACTCGAAGACCCCACCCGCCGACGTCTTCCCGGCCAACGCGTTGCAGACGCTCCAGGCGCGAGGCATCAAGCCTCCCCCGGAGGAGAGCCGCAACGGCGAGAGTTGGATGAAGACGGCGCACGCCAAGGCGTGGGTGAAAGGCACGCGGGGCGCTCCCTTCTGCTCGGACTGCCACACGGCCCACTACGTGCGGCCGAAGAAGGAGTCGGCCTCGACCGTGCACGTCACCAACCTCCCGCAGACCTGCGGCGCGTGCCACCCCGACCAGATCCGGGCCTACGGGGTCGGCGGGCTGCTCGCGCGCTTCCGGATAGCGGGCCACGGGAAGGGCGACCTCTCCAACCGTTACGCCGTCAGCGAGTGTCTCTCCTGCCATCAGGGGGAGGCTGCCCACGGCGAGCCCACCGTCACGAAGCAGGCTTGCCCCAAGTGCCACCAGGTTCCGCCCAAGGAGAAGCGCGCCGGCGTCGCCCTGGCCTCCATCCACGTCAAGCCGAAGGCCGAGGATCAGCCCGTCTCGCAAGCCTTCGGCTGGGCCTATGCGCTCGTCTTCTGGGGCGCCGTGGCGGGAGTGGCGGTCTTCGCGCTCTTCATGGGCTTTTCGACCCTCTACCGGACCGACCGCGAAGATGGGGAAAGGAAGGGCTAGATGTCTGAGCCGCGGTACGCATTCCTCATCGATCTTCGCAAGTGCATCGGCTGCCGCACGTGCCAGATCGCCTGCAAGGCGGAGAACGACGTTCCCCTCGGCGTCTACCGCACCTGGGTGAAGGAGGTGGAGAAGGGCGAGTACCCCAAGGTGCGCCGCCACTTCGTCCCGATCCTCTGTAACCAGTGCGAAAAGCCGGCGTGCACCACGGTCTGCCCGGT
>JACRCS010000421.1 GCA_016218905.1 Deltaproteobacteria bacterium | reverse complement strand
TTCGCCTTCGGGAAGCGGCGGGGCACTTTCGCCAGCACGTGCAGCACGTGCTTGCACGTTCCGAGGGTGTTCTTCCGAAAATCCGGGCAGGAGCAGTAGGACTCCCCCCGCTCCCAGCCCCGCAGAGCGACTCGGTAGGTCCTTCCCGAGATACCGCTCGTGACCGCGTAGTCGGTCCAGAGCTCCGCCCGGTCCGCCGGGCTGACGGTCATGCGCTCCGTGCGCGCGCGCTCCCTGCGCTCTTCCAGCGCGAGGAGGACCAGCTCCTCGTCGGTGAGGCTCTCGACCGGCGCGCGTTCGGGGGCGGGAGCGGAAAGCCCGAGGCATGCCTTCTCCTCGAGCACGAGGGCCAACGCCGCCCCGAGGTGCTCGCAAACGGAAGGGCACGAAGTGCACTCCAGCCTGAGCTCGTCGGGCAGGTCCGGGGCCGCGGCGATCAGGGCGACTGAACCGCCTACGCGCACCGTAAGCTGCTCCTCTGTGAGCCGAACGTGCTCGTCGAGATCGATCTCGTACTTCCCGCCCTGCTGGAGCAGCCGCTCGCCTCTTTCGCCGAGGAGCTTCGCGGCCTGTCGGAAGGTAAGATTCGAGAGGCGATCTTTGAGGCTGCGCATGGAGCCCTCGCTGTGGGTTCGGATAAGGCACGGCAGGGCCGCGATACCGTGAAAAAGAGGGACGTGTCAAGCGCCTCGGTCGGTTGACTCGGCCGCTTGCGCGCCTCCCGCTCAGCCGGCTACGAGCCCCCCGCGTCGAGACGGGATCCGGGGCCGCTTTTAGCCATATTAAAGGCACTTTAGCCTCGTTAAATACGACCTTGACCGCTTCCGGACCCTAGGCTAGATTCCAGCCTCTCCGTCCGTTTCGGGCTGCCCGCCGAAGCGGACAAACCGCCTCGCGGAGGATCGGATGAACAGCCAAGGCGCCGACCGGCCGGCCCGGGCCCTCGCGTGGCCCCCCGAAGACAACCTCTCCCGGCTCCAGGAGATGCGCGAGGAGGCTCGCGTGGGCGGCGGGCCGAAGCGGCTCGAGGAGCAGCACGGGAAGGGGAAGCTCACCGCCCGCGAGCGGCTGGAGCTCCTCCTCGACGAGGGCTCGTTCGAGGAGTTCGACCTCCTGAAGGTCGGCCGCGGCGGCCACGTAGGGGCGAAGAAGGAGTTCCTCGGCGACGGCGTCGTCAGCGGCCACGGGACGATCGACGGCCGGGAGGTCTTCGTCTTCAGCCAGGACTTCACCGTCATCGGCGGGTCGCTCGGCGAGGCGCACTCCGAAAAGATCGGCAAGGTCATGGACCACGCGGTGCGGGTCGGCGCGCCCGTGATCGGGCTCAACGACTCGGGCGGGGCGCGGATCCAGGAGGGGGTCGACGCCCTCGCGGCCTACGGCGAGATCTTCAACCGCAACGTCATGGCGAGCGGCGTGATCCCGCAGATCTCGTGCATCCTCGGGCCGTGCGCGGGCGGCGCCGTCTACAGCCCCGCCATGACGGACTTCACCTTCATGGTGGAGAACTCCTCCTACATGTTCGTGACCGGGCCGAACGTCGTGAAGACGGTGATCCACCAGGACATCGGGTTCGACGAGCTCGGGGGCGCCCGCGTCCACGCGACGAAGAGCGGCGTCGCGCACTTCGTCCTCCCGAACGACGTCCTCTGCCTGCGGGAGGTGCGCCGGCTCATCGACTACCTGCCTTCGAACAACCGGCAGAAGCCGCCGATCCTCGATCTCCGGGACCCCCAGGACCGGGAAGACCCGGCGCTCGACTACCTCGTGCCCGCGAACCCGAACCAGCCCTACGACATGAAGGTGCTGATCTACTCGATCCTCGACGGCGGCGAGTTCTTCGAGGTCCACGCCCATTGGGCCCGAAACCTCCTCGTCGGCTTCGGCCGGCTGGGCGGAGAGACGATCGGCCTCATCGCCAACCAGCCCGCCGTCCTCGCCGGCGTGCTGGACAGCGACGCCTCCACGAAGGGCGCCCGCTTCGTCCGTTTCTGCGATGCCTTCAACATCCCGCTGGTCTCGCTCGTGGACGTCCCCGGATTCATGCCCGGGCCGGAGCAGGAGCACGGCGGGATCATCCGGCACGGCGCGAAGCTCCTCTACGCCTTCATCGAGGCGACGGTGCCGAGGATCACGGTGGTCGTGCGCAAGGCGTACGGCGGCGCCTACATCGTCATGAACTCCAAGCACATCGGCGCCGACCTCAACTACGCCTGGCCGACGGCGGAGATCGCCGTCCTCGGCCCCCGGGGCGCCGCCGAGGTCATCTACCGCAAGGAGATCGAGACGGCCGCGGACCCCGCCGCCGCCCTCCTGGAGAAGGAGGGGGAGTACCGGAGGACCTTCGCGAACCCCTTCCTCGCGGCCAAGCGGGGCTACATCGACGACGTGGTCTTCCCGAGGACCACCCGGGGCCGCCTGATCCGAAGCCTCCAGTTCCTGGAGGGCAAGGAGCGGGAGCGGCCGCGGAGGAAGCACGGAAACATACCGCTCTGACGAGCGGCGTTTCACGTTTCATGTTCCGCGTTCCGCGTACGGTGCGAGGAGGAAGGACCTCTCCCCACGGGCCACGCAGAACGTAGAACGCAGAACGCAGAACGAGGGTGGCTTGTTCAAGAAACTCCTGATCGCCAACCGCGGCGAGATCGCCGTGCGGATCATCCGGACCTGCAAGCGGCTGGGCGTCGCCACGACGGCTGTCTACTCCGAGGCCGACGCGCGGGCGCCCTACGTCGGGCTCGCCGACGAGGCGGTTTTCCTGGGCGGGGCCAAGGCCGGCGAGTCCTACCTCGACCACGGAAAGATTCTCGCGGCGGCGCGGGGCACCGGCTGCGAGGCCGTGCACCCGGGCTACGGGTTTCTCTCCGAGAGTGCCGCCTTTGCGGCAGCGGTCGCCGAGGCGGGGCTCACGTACGTCGGGCCGCCTTCGCAGGCCATCGCCACGCTCGGCGACAAGATCGCTTCCAAGGTCCTCGCCCTGCGGGCCGGAGTGCCGGTGGTGCCCGGGCACGCGGAACCCCTGAACGACGCCGAGGAGGCCGCGGCCGTCGCCGCGCGGATCGGCTACCCCGTGCTCCTGAAACCCGCGGCGGGCGGGGGCGGCCGCGGCATGCGGATCGTCGAGCGTGCCGAGGAGCTCGCTCCGGCCCTGGCGGCGTCCCGGGAAGAGACGCGGAAGAGCTTCGCGGACGATCGGATCTTCCTCGAGCGCTACGTCACGGAACCGCGGCACATCGAGGTGCAGATCCTCGCCGACGCCCACGGCAACGCCGTCCATCTGGGCGAGAGGGAGTGCTCGATCCAGCGCCGCTACCAGAAGGTCATCGAGGAGACGCCTTCGCCGGCGGTCGGCCCGGAGCTCCGGGCCCGGATGGGCGCGCTCGCCGTCGCCCTCGCCCGGGAAGCGGGATACAGGAACGCGGGCACGGTGGAGTTCATCCTCGACGCCGATGGAAGCTTCTACTTCCTCGAGATGAACACGCGACTCCAGGTGGAGCATCCCATTACGGAGCTCGTGACCGGGCTCGACCTCGTGGAGCTCCAGTTGCGGATCGCCGCGGGCGAGCCCCTGGGTCTCCGGCAGGAGGAGATCCAGCCTCGCGGCTGGGCCATCGAGGCGCGGATCTGCGCGGAGGACCCGACGCGGGGCTTCCTTCCGACCACCGGGATCGTGACCCGCTACTCCGAGCCTCGGGAACCGAACGTCCGGATCGACAGCGGGATCGACACGGGCAGCGCCGTGACGGTCTACTACGATTCGCTCGTCGCCAAGGCCGCCGCGTGGGGGGGAACCCGCGAGGACGCCCGCCGCACGCTCGTCCGCGGCCTCAACGGCTACCACATCGAGGGGCTGGTGACGAACACCGACTTCGCCAACGCCGTCTTGAGCCACCCGGCCTTCGTCCGGGGCGAGCTCTCCACGAACTTCATCCGCCGCCACTTCGAGGCGGGCACGAGCGACGTGGCCCCCGGACCCGAGGCCCTCCACCCCATGGCGATCGCGGCCGTCCTCGTCTACCACAACCGGCAGTTCCTCGTCCGGGAGTCCCTGAAGGCGATGAGCCCCCAGGTGGGCCGCACCCGGCCGGCGCCCAGGCCTCACGCCTACGTCGTCCGGGCGGGGCCGGACGTCTTCCGCGTGGAGCTCGAGGGCGACCCCTCGGTCCGCCGCTGGCAGGTGCGGGTGGACGGCTCCGCCTACGACGTGGCGACGCCCGAGTTCGAGTTCTACCGCCGCCGCCTGAGCCTCCGGATCGACGGGGTGTCGCAGATGTTCCGGCTCCAGTACGAGGGGAGCCACATCCGCGCCTCCTTCTGCGGGGTGGTCCGGACCTTCGAGATGTACTCCCCGCGGGAGTGGGAGCTCGGCCGGTACATGCTCCGGCAAGCCGGCCCCGTCCAGGAGAACGTGCTCCGCTGCCCGATGCCCGGCCTCATCACGGCCCTCTCCGTGGAAGAGGGTGCCTACGTCCAGAAGGGGCAGGAGCTCGTCCGGATGGAATCCATGAAGATGGAGAGCGCCGTCGCCTCGCCCTGCGACGGTCGGGTCGAGAAGATCCACGTAGAACCGGGTGCAGCCGTAGAGACCGACCAGGTCCTCATCACCTTTGGGAAAGTCTGACGCATGAGGAGAGGCGCGACGCGTGACAAGAAGGCCGGTGACGGCGTAAGAGGTGACGCGTAACAACAAGGCCGTGACGCGTGACAAAGGAAATGGGCGCCGGTCCGGATCGGACGGATCAGACGGATTCGTCCCGGCGCCCGGCTTTGCTCGTCACGAGTCACTCGTCACGCGTCACGGCCTCTCGTAACTCGTCACGGCTTCGCTATAATGCGCCCGTCCAAGCCCGGACTCTCGACGACTGAAGGAGGTCTCTCTTGCCGTTTACCGCACCGCCGACTGCCGAACCCGCCGGAGCACGAGGGTGAGCCCCCACCGCGAGACCCTCGTGGAGTTCCTGCTCCGGGACGCGCCGAGCCCCCTCACGGCCCGGGAGCTCATGAAGGCGCTCCGGGTTGGGCGCGCGGGCGAGGCGGCGTTCCTCGCGGCGCTCGAAGAGCGGGTCCGCGCGGGCGAGCTCGTCGAGCTCAAGGGCGGCCAGTACGCCCATCCGTCCCGGGTGGGCCTCGTCGTCGGAAGGCTCCAGATCCATCCGGACGGCTTCGGCTTCGTCATCCCCGACGACCGGGAAGAGCCCGACCTCTACATCAAGCCGCGGTGGCTGCGCGCCGCGATGAACGGGGACCGGGTCGTCGCTCGGGTCGAGCGCCGGGAGCACCGCCCCGAGGGGCGGGTGATCCGCGTCCTCTCCCGGGCCAATGAGAAGGTGATCGGGCGGGTGCAGGTCCGCAAGAAGGTCGCGGCCGTGGTGCCGCTGGACGAGCGCCTGCTCCACGAGATCTACGTCGGCTGGGACGACCTCCTGGGCGCCGTGGACGGCCAGGTGGTCCAGGTGGAGCTCACCGAGTTCCCGACGGAGGAGACCGGGCCCCAGGGCCGGGTCGTCCTGGTGCTCGGCCACCCGGGCGAGGCCGAGGTCGAGTCGAAGGCGATCGCCCTCAAGCACGGCGTCCGGGTGGAGTTCGCGCCCGACGTCGTCGCCGAGGCGGAGGCGTCGCCCGACCAGGTGCGGGCCCAGGATCTGCGAGGGCGAAAGGATCTGCGGGGGCTTCCCTTCGTCACCATCGACGGGGAGAAGGCCCGGGACTTCGACGACGCCGTCTGCGTGGAGGAGGGGAGCGACGGACGCGCCCGCCTCTGGGTCGCCATCGCGGACGTCTCCTACTACGTCAAGGAGGGGACAGCCCTCGACCAGGAGGCGTACGCCCGGGGGACCTCGACGTACTTTCCCGACCGGGTCTTCCCGATGCTCCCGGAGGCGCTCTCCAACGGCATCTGCAGCCTCAATCCGATGGTGGACCGGCTCGTGATGGTGGCGGAGCTCGTCTACAGCCGGGGGGGGCGACGCCAGAGCGCGTCCTTCTACCCGGCGGTGATCCGCAGCCGCCACCGACTCACGTACACGGTGGTCGGGAAGATCCTCGACGACCCGGACAGCGACGCGGCGCCGGAACTCTCCGACGCGCTCCCGATGCTGCTCCGCATGGGGGAACTCGCCCGCGCGATCCGGGCCCGCCGCCGGGACCGGGGCAGCATCGACTTCGACCTCCCCGAGGCGGAGATCGTCCTGGACCTCCAGGGCCGGCCGGAGGACGTGGTCCGCAGCGAGCGCAACTGGGCGCACTACCTCATCGAGGAGTTCATGATCGCCGCCAACGAGGCGGTGGCCGAGTTCCTCGAGGAGGCGCGCATCCCCTGCCCCTTCCGCACCCACGGCGAGCCCTCGGCCGAACGGATGGAGGAGTTCCGGCGCTTCGTCCACAACTTCGGGTATACGCTGAAGGTCCGCCAGAAACCCAAGCCCCAGGACTTCCAGGACCTCTCGCGGCAGGTGGAGGGCAAACCCGAGGAGCGGATGATCCACCAGATGATGCTCCGCACCATGAAGAAGGCCGAGTACTCCCCGGTAAACGTCGGCCACTTCGGGCTCGCCTCCACCCACTACGCCCACTTCACGTCGCCCATCCGCCGCTACCCCGACCTGGTCCTCCACCGCCACCTGAGGGCGGCGCTCCAGCCGAAGAAGGCCCAGAAGACGTGGCGCGCGCGCGCCGAGGCGTACCTCGACGAGGCGTGTCCCCACCTCTCGACCCGGGAGAGGGCGTCGGAGTCGGCGGAGCGGGAGGCGGTCACCTGGAAGAAGTGCCAGTTCATGGCGGACAAGGTCGGCGGGCTCTACTGGGGGTTCATCAGCGGGGTGGCGAGCTTCGGCTTCTTCGTCCAGCTCGAGGACTACTTCGTCGACGGGCTCGTTCACGTCTCGAGCCTGCGCGACGACTTCTACCAGTACGCGGAGGAGATGCAGGCCCTCGTCGGGGAGCGGACGAACCGGCGCTTCCGGATCGGCGACCGGCTCCACGTGAGGGTCGACCGGGTGGGCGTCGAGCGGCGCCAGATCGACTTCACCCTCGCCGCGCCCGCAACCCGGGAGGAGGCGAAGCGCAAGGAGGCGCGGGCCGAGCCGCCGCGGGCGGAGCGGGGCCGGGGCGGCCGGTCCGAGACCGGGGTCGAGAAGGAGGCGCCGGCCCCGAGAGAGGGGCGGCCCGGAAGGCGCAAACGGAGCCGGTCCGGCGGCGGCGAAGCGGCCCCACCTCCCGAGGTCGCCCAGGGCGGGGAGAGGGTCGTTCAGGCGCCGGAGGAAGGGCGACCGGAGAAGGAAGAGCGGCGGGCCCCGGGCAGGCGCCGACGGCGGCGCGGCGGCGAAGCGGCGCCGCCCCCCGAGGTCGCGCGAGAGGCGGAGAAGCCGGCGTCCCCGGCCCGATCACGCCGCTCCCGCAGACCGGGGAAACGGGCCCGGTGAAGCTCTACACCCTCGCCCAGACGTACCGCTCGATCCAGCGGCTGCGCGAGATCACGCTCATCCTCTCGAAGCACGGCTTCAATCAGTTCCTGGCGACGACGGGGCTCGCCCGGTTCCTCCCGCTCTCGAAGCGCTTCAAGGGGAGGAGCGGGGTGGTGGGGGACGTCCCCGTGCCGGTCCAGCTCCGGATGGCCCTGGAGGACCTCGGCCCCGCGTTCGTGAAGCTCGGGCAGATGCTCTCCACCCGGCCCGACCTCGTCCCCGGACCCTTCGTCGAGGAGTTCCGCAAGCTCCGGGACGACGTCCCTCCCTTTCCCTTCGCGGAGGTCCGCCGGACCATCTCCGAGGAGCTCGGCTTCCCGCCCGAGCAGGTCTTTGCGGCCGTCGATCCCCAGCCCCTCGCCGCCGCGAGCATCGCCCAGGTGCACCGGGCCCGCCTCTCCGACGGCAGCCGGGTCGTCGTGAAGGTGCAGCGGCCCGGGATCGAGCGGACCGTCTCGCAGGACCTCTCCATCCTCTACATCGTCCTCAGCCTCGCCGAGCGCTACCTACTGGAGGGGCAGGACCTCAACCTGCGCACCATCGTCGACGAGTTCGCGCGCATCGTCCGCAAGGAGCTCGACTTCTTCCTGGAGGCGTCGAACACCGAGCGCTTCCGGAAGAACTTCGAGGGGTTCGAGGGGATCACCATCCCCGCGGTCCACTGGGAGCTGACGACCAAGCGGCTCCTCGTCCTCGAGGAGATCGAGGGCGAGCGGATGGACAGCCCGGACAGTCTCCGCGCCCGCGGGATCGACCCGGCGAGGCTCGCCCGCCTCGGCGCCCGGGCGTTTCTCGAGCAAGTGTTCGAGAAGGGCTTCTTCCACGGCGACCTCCACGGGGGGAACCTGCTCGTGACGCCGGACGGGAAGATCGCGCTCCTCGACTTCGGCGCCGTCGGCTACCTCTCCGAGGAGACGCAGGAGTGCCTCGGCAGCCTCTTCCTCGCCCTCCTCGCCCGCGACTACCCCGCGCTCGCCGACGGCTACCTGCGCCTGGGCGCGGTGGACGAGACCGTCGACCTGAAACGGTTCCAGCACGACCTGCGGGAGCTCGTGGAGCCCTACTTCGGCCGTCCGC
The DNA here is from genome assembly GCA_016218905.1 of Deltaproteobacteria bacterium. The sequence goes on along the minus strand of JACRCS010000421.1, from coordinate 730 downwards.
TGAAGGACCTGCGGGCCGGGGAGATCCTCCGGGAGGGCGCCCAAATCGCGCTACGGCACCGGATTCGGATCCAGCCGGACCTCGTGCTCCTCGCCCGCTCGATCCTGACGATCGAGGGGTTCGCCCGGGTGCTCGACCCCGACTTCGTGATCCTCGAAGAGGCCCTCCCCTACGCGCGCAAGCTCCTCCTCAAGCGCGCCGACCCGCGGCGCCAGGCGCGGAAGCTCTACCGGACCGTACGGGACATCAGCGAGTTCACTCGCAGCGCGCCCTCGCAACTGACACGCATCTTCCAGAGGATGCTCGAAGGGAAGTTCGCCATCGACTTCGTCCACCAGGGCTACGACAAGCTGCTCGACGAGCTGGACCGCTCCTCGAACCGCCTGGCCTTCAGCCTGATCATCTCCGCCCTCATCGTCGGCTCCTCCCTCATCGTCCTCTCCGGAAAGGGACCGCTCCTCTGGCACTTCCCGGTCTTCGGGATCCTCGGCTTCCTGATCGCCGGGATCCTCGGCTTCGGGCTCGCGATCGCGATCCTGCGGTCGGGAAAATTCTGAAGAGCGGCGAGGAAGGGGGTTGGTGGGCGTAGGTCACGGTAGGAATGCCGGTCGCCCGGCACCCCCCGCACAGATCCGTACGTGAGGTTTTCCCTCATACGGCTCCTGCCTCAGGTTGTGGCGACAAGCCGTCGCATGGGATGCGGTCGGCAGACTCGGGCTGGGGGAATCCA
>JACRCS010000420.1 GCA_016218905.1 Deltaproteobacteria bacterium | reverse complement strand
GTTCGGGTCGCGGATCGAGCGGCCCCGGAGGAAGGTCCGTCGCCGGAAGACCGGGTGCTTGCGCCGCAAGCCGATCACGAGACGCGCGAAGCGGAGCAGGTTCTCGCGGGTCTCGTCGAGCTCCCAGTTGAGCCAGGTGAGCTCGTTGTCCTGGCAGTAGGTGTTGTTGTTGCCCCGCTTCGTGTGCCCGAGCTCGTCGCCCTCGAAGAGCATCGGCACGCCGTGGGAGAGGAGCAGCGTCGCGAGGAAGTTGCGCTTCATCTTCTCCCGCAGGGCGAGGATCCCCGGGTCACCGGTGGGCCCCTCGGCGCCGCAGTTCCAGCTCAGGTTCTCGTCGGTGCCGTCGCGGTTCCCCTCGCCGTTGGCCTCGTTGCGCTTGGCGTTGTAGCTCACCAGGTCGTTCAGGTTCATCCCGTCGTGGCACGTGACGAAGTTGATGCTCGCGTGGGGCCTGCGCCCGGTCCGGGCGTAAAGGTCGCTCGACCCGGTGATCCGGTAGGCGAGGTTCGCGACCTGGCCCCCGTCGCCCCTCCAGTAGCGCCGAACGACGTTTCGGTACTCGCCGTTCCACTCCGTCCACAGCACGGGGAAGTTGCCCACCTGGTACCCGCCCTCGCCCAGGTCCCACGGCTCCGCGATGAGCTTCACCTGGGAGAGCACCGGGTCCTGGTGGATGATGTCGAAGAAGGCGCCCAGGCGATCGACCTCGTGGAGCTCCCGAGCGAGCGTCGCCGCCAGGTCGAAACGGAAGCCGTCGACGTGCATCTCTTTCACCCAATAGCGCAGGCTGTCCATGATGAGCTGCAGGGTCCGGGGGTGCATCATGTCGAGCGTGTTGCCGGTGCCCGTGTAGTCGAGGTAGTAGCGGCGGTCCGGCGCAAGTCGGTAATAGGAGGCGTTGTCGATGCCCCGGAAGGAGAGCGTCGGGCCCAGGTGGCTGCCCTCGCCGGTGTGGTTGTACACGACGTCCAGGATGACCTCGATCCCTTCCAGGTGGAGCGCCTTCACCATCGTCTTGTACTCCGCCACCTGCCGGCCCGGATCGCGGGTCGAGGCGTACTCGGCATGGGGGGCGAAGAAGTTGATGGTGTTGTACCCCCAGTAGTTGCGGAGGCCCCGTTCGATCAGGTGCCGATCGTGGACGTACTGGTGGACGGGCATGAGCTCCACGGAGGTGACCCCGAGGGAGAGGAGGTACTCGATGGTGTTGCGGTCCGCGAGCCCCGAGTAGGTGCCGCGGAGCTCGGGGGGAATCTTCGGGTGGAGCTTGGTAAAGCCTTTCACGTGGAGCTCGTAGATGATCGTCTTGTCCCAGGGGATCTCCGGGCGGCGGTCTCCTCCCCAGGTAAAGGCCTGATCCACCACGATGCACTTCGTGGCGAAGGGGGCGCTGTCGCGCTCGTCCTTCGATAGGTCCGCGTCCGGGTGGCCGACCGTGTAGCCGAAGAGGGCGTCGTTCCAGCGGATGGTCCCGCTGATCGCCCTGGCGTAGGGATCCCGGAGGAGTTTCGCGGGATTGAAGCGGTGGCCGGCGCGGGGCTCGTAGGGGCCGTGGACGCGGTACCCGTAGAGGAGTCCCGGCCTCGCGTCCGGCAGGTAGACGTGCCAGACCTGGTCGGTCTGCTCGAGCACGGGAATCCGGAGCTCCCGCTCCGCCTCGGGCCCCTCGAAGAGGCAGAGCTCGACCGCCGTGGCGTTCTCCGAAAAGAGGGCGAAGTTCACTCCGGAGCCGTCCCAGGTGGCTCCCTGCGGGTAGGGCCTCCCGGGCCAGGTCTTCATGCCGGAGGGACCTCCACGAGGCGGAAAGGGGGGGAGTCGGGGGAGCGCTTCCGGAGCACCGGCAGCGAGACGTTGTAGACCGGTACGCCTTTCACGGACTGCCCGTGGGGGCTTCCGCCGTGGGCGTGCCCGTGAAACGCCGCCGCGACCTGGAACCGGTCCACCGCCCACTCCAGGTGGCTCGAGCCGAGGAAGGGGTAGATCTCCAGCGACTCCCCTTCACAGGTGGAGCGGACCGGGGAGTAGTGGAGGAGGGCGACGCGCCGCTCGGTCCGGAGCCCCTCGAGCGCCCCCTCGAGCTTCTCCTTCTCGCGAATCGCCTCGGCCACGAACTGCTTGAGCACCGGCTCACCCCAGGCGTTGAGCGCCCAGCGGCCGAACCCCCCGGCAAAGCCGCGGGTGCCCGCGAAACCGACGCCGCCGACCGTCACCCCTTCTCCGTCGAGCAGGCGCACTCCTACGCTCTCCAGGATCTTCCGCACGGCGGGCGCCTCGTCCACCTCATGGTCGTGATTGCCCAGGACGGCGAGGACGGGGATCTCCGCGAACTCCCGCAGGTCCTCGGCCAGTACCCGTGCCTCCTGCGGGAGCCCGTTGTCCGTCAGGTCGCCGCAGAGCGCGAGGACGTCCGCCTCTCTGGAGGCCGCAACGAAGACTTCCCGGAGGGCGCCCCGCGAGCCGCGCTTGTAGTGGAGGTCGGCGATGGCCGCGATGCGAAAAGGGGACTCTCTTTCCATCTCCACCTTCGTTGCCTGGTGCGCAGGAAGCGCTAGATTCTAGGGCGTGAACCTCAACCGGGAGTTCGTAATGAAACAGCGGTCACCCATTCCGGAGGAAGCAGAGTCGTTCTACCGAGACGCCCTGCGGTGTCTGCACGAGCGGGAACTACCTTTCTTGCTCGCGGGCGCCTACGCCTTGAGGGAGCACACGGGCGTCGTGCGCAGGACCAAGGACCTGGACGTGTTCGTTCGGCGAAGCGATCTGG
>JACRCS010000419.1 GCA_016218905.1 Deltaproteobacteria bacterium | reverse complement strand
TCGGGCCGACGCGGAGCCCGCCGCGACCCTCTCGCTGGGAGACCGGACGGCCGCCGCTGCCGAGGCACTCAAGGCGGTCCAAAGCAAGGTGGACGACTACTTCGCGCGATGCGACCTCGCGGCCTTTGACCCCAAGGCCGCGGTGCCCCTGAACCCCGCTGAGGCCGACTACTCGGCGCTCGCGGTCAAAGAGCTCGCGGCAAAAGGCGACGCGGTTCGCGCGTTCCCCGTGGCCCGGGTCGCGTCGGGACGGCCGCTGCCGCTCAAGGAAGGCCTGAACCCGGCGTGGAAGGGCGCGATGGAACGGTTCCGCGAAGAGGCCGTCCGTCCGGTCCTTGGGGACAAGGAGAGCCTCACGGCCGAGGAGTGGGCCTCCCTGGTCGCCCGGTTCGCCCCCTACGAGACCTGGATGGCGGAAAAGGCGGGTGCGGTGGTCGAGCCCCTCGGGATCGCCCGGGTGAAGGAGGTCCTCGCCGGGGGGATGAGAGACGCGGTGACCGCCCTGATCGACCAGGACCTGGCCTTGAAGCCGGAAGCCGACGCCATCGCCGGGGTGGAGAGGCTCGTCCGCTATTGCCGGGATCTTTACCCCCTGCTCAAGAACTTTGTTTCGTTCCAGGACTTCTACACCCGGAAGGCCAAGGCCAGCTTCCAGGCGGGTACTCTGTACCTGGACGGTCGAGCCTGCGAGCTGTGCGTCCGCGTGGACGACATGACCAAGCACGGCGCCCTGGCCACCCTGAGCCGCACCTACCTCACCTACTGCGACTGCACCCGGAAGGGCAGCGCCGAGAAGATGACCATCGCGGCCGCGTTCACCGACGGCGACTCGGATCAGCTGCTGGTCGGCCGAAACGGGATCTTCTTCGACCGCAAGGGGCAGGACTGGGACGCCACGATCGTGAAGATCGTCGACCACCCGATCAGCATCCGGCAGGCGTTCTGGGCCCCCTACAAGCGGGTCGTGCAGATGATCTCCGAGCAGGCGGAGAAGATGGCCGCCGCGCGAGCCAAGGCATCGGAAGACAAGGCGGCGAAGGCGATCGCCGACGCCGGGGCTCACATCGAGGCCGGCAAGGTGCCCGCCGCGCCGGCACAGCCCTTCGACGTGGGCAAGTTTGCGGGCATCTTCGCCGCCATCGGCCTCGCCGTGGGCGCCATCGGTACGGCCCTCGCCGCGGTCGCCACGGGTTTCTTCAGCTTGGTGTGGTGGAAGATGCCGCTGGCGATCGTCGGGCTGCTCCTCGTGATCTCGGGCCCCTCCATGCTCCTGGCCTGGTTCAAGCTGCGGCAGCGAAACCTGGCCCCCATCCTCGACGCGAACGGCTGGGCGGTGAACACAAGGGCGAAGATCAACATCCCCTTCGGCGCGGCCCTTACCTCGGTGGCGACGTTGCCGCCGGGGGCCGAACGGTCCCTGGTCGACCCGTATGCGGAGAAGCGAAGGCCCTGGGCGCTCTATCTCGTCCTGCTCATCATCGTCGTGGCCGCGGTGGTTCTGTGGAGCAAGGGGTGCCGTCCTTGGTGACGCCGTCTGTGTCTGCGTCCGTTGCCGAGATCTTTCGGCAGACGCAGCAGGGCCCGGCGGCAGTCCTCTCCGGACGCCGTGGCGCATCCTTCTTCAGAGGAGATGGTCCACGAAGCGGTTCGCATTCGTACTCGGCCTGCTGTGCCTCGCGAGCGCCGACGCCCTGGCGGCAGGCCCCAAGACCCACCAGGTGACCGGTCCCATCTTGGAGGTCAAGGAGGGCCTCATCGTCGTCCAGAAGGGGAAGGAGAAGTGGGAGATCGCCCGCGACAAGGACGCCAAGGTGACGGGAGACCTGAAGCCCGGGGCCAAGGTGACGGTCGAGTACACCATGAAGGCCGTGACGGTCGACGTGAAACCCGAGGGGACAGAGAAGTAGAGGTCTCGGCCGCGAGGGCTGGGGCCAAGGCTCTGAAAGGAGGCAACCATGGGACTCTTGGACGGAATCACGCAGGCGGTGAGCGGCGTGCTGGGGGGGAGCGGTGCCGGGCAGAACCCTCTGGTCGGCGCAGCCCTGCAGTTGCTCAGCCGGGGCGGGGCGGGGGGCGGCCTGTCGGGCCTCGTGGCGAAGATGCAGGGCGGCGGGCTCGCCGGCATCGTGAACTCCTGGGTTGGCACGGGCCCCAACCAACCGATCTCCGCCGACCAGGTGGAGCAGGGGCTCGGCAGCGACGCGGTCCAGCAGTTGGCCGACAAGGCGGGGGTGACACCCGAGGCGGCCAAGACCCAGCTGGCGGGGATTCTGCCCGATCTGGTCGACAAACTGACCCCGGAGGGGAAGCTCCCCGACGAAGGGCTCCTCGCGCAGGGGCTCGATCTGCTGCGGAACAAGCTGGGGATCGGTTAGGCCGCCGGTCCCCGATGAGACCCAGCCAAGGCCGCGTGTTCCATTCAACCTTTCGCGAAGGAGGGACCCATGACGTTGCACCGATGGTTTTCCGTGGCGGTTGCTCTCGCTCTCACCGCGGCCGCGTTCCCCGCTGGCGCCGAGGAACCGAAGTCACCCTGGAAGGCGCAGGCGGCGGCTTCCTACGTCCGGACCTCCGGAAACACGTCCACCCAGACCGTCGCCACCACGGCCGAAGCGGCCTACGAACCCAATCCGAACCGGTACTACGGGAAGGCGGGGTGGATGTATGGCAAGACCGAAGACCAGGCAACGGCCAACAAATACTTCCTGGACGGACGGTATGAGAGAACGATCGCGGACCGTCTCTTCGGCTTTGTGAATGCCAACTTCCAAAAAGACAAGTTTTCAGGATATGATTACCAATGGTACGTTGGGCCTGGGGTTGGTTATGAATTCATCAAGACAGACAACCACCACCTGAAGGGCCTCGTCGGGGTGTTGTACTCCTACGACAAGTTCCCAGCTGATGCTAACAAGGATCACGACT
>JACRCS010000418.1 GCA_016218905.1 Deltaproteobacteria bacterium | reverse complement strand
ACTGTCCTCGAGCGCGACGAACACGTCCGGCCGGACGCAACCCTGGAGTCCCTGAGCACCCTCAAGCCGGTCTTCCAGGAGATGGGGGAGAAGTTCGGGTTCAACGCCGTGATCCACCAGCGCTACCCCGAGATCGAGCGGATCAACTACGTCCATCACGCGGGCAACAGCTCGGGCATCGTGGACGGCGCGTCCGCGCTCCTGATCGGCAGCCGCGCGTTCGGTGAGGCGGCGGGGCTCAAGCCGAGGGCTCGCTTCCGGTCCTTCGCGACGGTCGGCTCCGAGCCCGCCATCATGCTGACGGGACCCAGCGCCGCCACCGAGAAGGCGCTTAAGCTCGGCGGCCTCTCGCTGGCCGATGTCGACCTCTTCGAGCTGAACGAGGCGTTCGCGTCGATGGTGCTCTACTACATGGACGCCCTTTCCGCCCCCCACGACAAGATCAACGTCAACGGAGGCGCCATCGCCATGGGGCACCCCCTCGGTGCCACGGGCGGCATGATCCTGGGGACCCTCCTGGACGAGCTCGAGCGGACGGGCCTCGGGATCGGCGTGGTCGCCATGTGCATGGGCGCCGGGATGGGAATCGCCACGGTAATCGAACGCGTGTGAAGGAGCCAACGTGATCAGCTATGGCGTAGACAGCGAAGGGATCGTCACCCTCGAGTGGGATCTGCCCGGGCGGCCGCAGAACGTGCTCAACGACGAGAGCATGGCCGCCTTCGCCGAGGCGGTCCGCCGGGCGCTCGGGGATCCCGAGGTCAAAGGCCTCCTCATCGCCTCGGGCAAGAAGGACTTCATCGCCGGGGCCGACCTGGACGTCCTGCAGAAGGGGAGCGATCCGGAGAAGTTTCTGGCCCACGTCCTCGAGTGGCACCGGCTGACGCGGGAGATGGAGCTCGGCGGCAAGCCGGTGGCGGCGGCCCTGAACGGGACGGCGCTCGGCGGCGGGCTGGAGCTGGCGCTCGCCTGCCACTACCGCGTCGCGGCGGAGAACCCGAAGGCCATCTTCGGGCTGCCCGAAGTGTCGCTCGGGCTGCTCCCGGGCGGCGGCGGGACCCAGCGCCTGCCCCGCCTGGTCGGCCTCCAGAAGGCGGTTCCGCTGCTCCTCGAGGGAAAGAAGCTGCGCGTGGCCGAGGCCCGCGACCTCGGCGTCGTCCACGCCGTTGCGCCGGCCGGGCAGGAACGGGAGTCCGCTCGCGCGTGGCTCCTCGGCGAGGGCCAGCAGAAGGCGAAGCAGCCCTGGGACGTCAAGGGCTACGCCATCCCGGGCGGCGCCTCCAACACCCCCGAAAATCTACAGTACTTCTGCGTCGCGAACGCGATGCTGCGCTCGAAGACGTTCGGCAACTACCCCGCGCCGCGGCACATCCTCTCCTGCGTCTTCGAGGGGCTGACGACCGACCTCGACACCGGCTTGAAGATCGAGGCGCGCTACTTCGCGAACCTCGTCAACGGACCCGTGTCGAAGAACATGATCCGGACACTCTTCTTCGGCATGCAGGAGGCGAACAAGCTCGAAGGCCGGCCGGAAGGCGTGCCGGAGCAGAAGTACTCGAAGGTCGGCATGCTCGGTGCGGGCATGATGGGGGCGGGCATCGCCCACGCGACCACGAGAGCCGGCATCGAGGTCGTCCTCCTCGACGTCACCCAGGAGGCGGCGGAGAAGGGGAAGGCATACTCTCGCACGGTGCTGGAGAAGGACCTGGCGAAGGGGCGGACCGACGCCGCCAAGATGGAGAGCCAACTCGCGCGCCTCCTGCCGACCTGCCGCTACGAGGACCTCGCGGGCTGCGATCTGGTCATCGAAGCCGTTTTCGAGGACCGCGGCGTCAAGGCCGAGGTGACCCGGAAGAGCGAGGCGGTGATCGCCCCGGACGCCGTCTTCGCCTCCAACACGTCCACGCTGCCGATCACCGGGCTCGCCGAGGCGAGCTCCCGGCCGGCGAACTTCATCGGCATGCACTTCTTCTCTCCGGCCGAGGTGATGCCGCTGGTGGAGATCATCGTCGGAAAGCAGACCTCGCCCGAAACGCTTGCCCGCGCCATGGACTTCGTGAAGGCCATCGGGAAAACGCCCATCGTCGTCAATGACTCCCGGGGCTTCTACACGAGCCGCGTGTTCGGGACTTACGTCCAGGAAGGCATGGCGCTCCTGGCCGAGGGCGTGGCGCCCGCGCTCATCGAGAACGCCGGACGCATTGCCGGCATGCCGGTGGGTCCCCTGGCGCTCATGGACGAGGTGGCCATCGACCTAGTCTGGAAGGTGGAGAAGCAGACCCGGGCGGACCTGGGGGTCACACACGTCCCGCACCCGGGCATGGAGGTGGCCCGGCAGCTGTCCGAGACGCTGGGCCGTCACGGCCGCAAAGCCGGAAGGGGCTTCTATGAGTATCCGGCGGGGGGGCAGAAGCACCTCTGGCCGGGACTCGCCGAGCACTATCCCGCAAGGGCCGACCAGCCTGCCCTGGAGGACGTGATCGACCGCCTGGTCCTCATCCAGTCGGTGGAGGCGGCGCGGTGCCTTCAGGAGAAGGTGCTGCGAAGGGCGGCGGACGCCGACGTGGGCGCCATTCTCGGTTGGGGGTACCCGGCCTTCCGGGGCGGTCCTCTCGCGTGGATTGACACCTACGGCGTCGAGGAATTCGCTGCCCGCTGTGAAGACCTGGCGAAAGCGCATCCCCGCTTTGCGCTGCCGAAGCTCCTGAAGGAACTGGTCGCCGAGGGCAAGGGGATCTACTCCGCGTAAGCGCAAGGGCCTCCGGCCGCCCGCTACGCGTAGGTTGGGTCAAGCGAAGCGGACCCAACCCCCCGGGATCGCTGGGTTTCGCTACGCTCTACCCAACCTACGACCCTACCCACCCCTCACCCTGGCCCTCTCCCAGTGAGGGGAGAGGGGCCAAGGGTCAAAGTGAACAGTATTGGGGCCAAGCCAACGGAATTTTGCGATACGAGGACTTTCATGGAAAAAGAGATCGTCATCGTTAGCGGTGTCCGGACGCCCTTCAGCAAATTCGATTCCCCGATGAACGACATTGCCAGCATTGATCTGGGGACGATGGTCTTGAAGGAAGTCGTTGCCAGGGTCGGGATCGAGCCGGAAGAGGTAGACGAAGTCAACTACGGGGCCAGCGTGGAGGCGGAGATCGCCAGAGAGCAGGATGTCCCTGATCGGCAGGCTTTGCTTTTGGGAGGTTTCCCGCCGAGCACCATTTCCATGACCATTAACCGAGCCTGCTGCGCCTCGATCACCGCGGTGCGACATTGCGTCCGCGCAATCCGGGTCGGAGACGCGGAAATCTGCATCGCGGCCGGATCCGACAACATGCCGCGGGCCGCGCACCTGGCAGAGGGGATGAGGAAAGGCACGCGACTCGGACATGTCACCATCAGGGATTACCTCGTCGGCCTGGGATACCGAGGGTTTTCGCCGGTTGCGACGGAAGCCGGGGAAGTGGCCGTTGAACACGGCATCGGCCGGGAGATGCAGGATGCCTGGGGCCTGAGGAGCCAGGAGCTCTATGCGAAGGCCTTGTACGAGGGGAAGTTCAAGGCCGGTGAAGAGATCCTGCCCGTGATCATCCCCCAGAAGAAGGGTGATCCCGTCGTGATCGAACGGGATGAAGCACCCCGCAAAACCAGCATGGAGGCCTTGGCAAAATTGCCGGTTGTGTACGGAAGCCCGACGGTCACTGCCGGGAATGCCCCGCCGATGAACGCCGGCGCCGGCGCTCTCCTGATCATGACTCGCGAAAAGGCGGAGCAGAAGGGTTTGAAACCGCTGGCTACGATCCTTTCATCGGTCGCCATCGCTTCCGAGCCCCGCCAGATGGCGGCCATACCCGGACATGCCATTCATCACGCCCTGGAATCCCTGGGCATGACGATCGATCAGATGGACCTCATCGAGATCAACGAAGCCTTCGCCGCCGTGGTCCTCGTTTCTACCAAGATCCTGTCGGGCGGTGATGATGGGAAGTGGGAGGAAATCAAGGCCAAGACAAACGTCAACGGAGGGGCCATTGCCATGGGGCATCCGATTGCGGCAAGCGGCGCCCGGATCATCATGACGCTGGCGTATGAGCTTCAGAGGCGGGGCGGCGGCTACGGAGTTGCCGCCATTTGCGGTGGGCTCTCCCAAGGCGAGGCCGTGATCATCAGGGTGTGATTCGTGTGATGAGAGCATGCTCTGATCGGACAGCCCTCTATCCCATCCTCGCGATCGCGTTGGCGGGGCTCATTCTGAAAGAATCCGTGAGTCTCAAACAGGCGCTGGGTATCGTCCTCGGGCTGGCTGCGATGGCCCTGATTGCCGGATGACAGCCGGAGCCCGAGTGACCTTCCGATAGTAGACGCGCGTTTCGGCGTGCCGCCCACATGTAGGTTGGGTCAAACAAAGCGGACCCAACCCCCCGCTATTGACCGCATCTCTACGTCACTCCACCATCAAGGTGAACCTGATGTTGCTGGTGATGTTCTCCGGGGTCATGTTGGTGCTCGTAGGCGGCTCGGGCGGGGTCGGGGTGCTCCGGGTCGGCGCGGCCATGGAGAAGATCAGCAATCGAACGTTGCCGGCGGTTCGGGACCTCACGGGGTTGCGCGTGGCCCAGCTCGACACCGTGCTTCTCACCCGCGATCATGGCCCCGTCAATGGGCCACCCTCAAACGACCGGGGACGTCTTAGCGAATCAGTTTGATTTCGAGCGCCAGGCCGAGCTCGGACCAGACCTTGTCGGCTCCCACAACGGGTCGGTTGAGTGCGATGCCCGTAGCAAGACAGGCTCGATCGCCCAATGATAGCCCGAACCGGCGGACCGTTGGTCGCAGCAAAGCGGCCTGCCAGGCCAGGACCGAATCGAAAGGGATGACGGTGAGTCCCAACGCCTCGACAACATCTTGCGCCTCAGGCTCCGGCATGCCGATGTCGATCAGCTTCCCGGCTACTTCGCTCAAATTTACCGCGCAGATTCCGGCACGCGCCATACATGCCTCCACCACCTCGGCGCCGGCCTCTTGTTGAAGGACGGCAAGTACCGCAGAAGCGTCGAGAATCAAATCCACCGGATGCCTGGATTCACTCATCCGCCGACGCCGCCTCCCGGCGCTCGCTCAACAACTCCCCCACGAGATCGCGGCCGGCTGCGTATTTGCGGACGACTTGACGGGCACGCTCCAACGTCAGGCTTGGTGACTCCAGCTCGAGACATCCATCGCGCAACCGGAGAAGCACATCCCCTCCCTCAACGAGCCCCAAAGCACGGCGATAAGGGGCCGGAATTACGAGCCGCCCGCTCTTGGAGATTTTGACACGTTCCACAGGGAGCATCCCACTGCGCTCCTTGCCAGCTAGGAGATATATGACACGAGCCCTATATGTGTCATCGTAGTCTCGCGTGGCACGGCATGCAACGGAGATACTTGGCCGTGCTGCAGGACGATCGGACGGTATTGGAATCGAATCGCCAGGGGTCGGGGGCGATCTGCCGAGGGGAGGACCCGGATGAAAATCGACGATTACTGCGGCTGGCGGGGGCGTCGGGTGGGCCGTGCTGCAGTGGCACTCCGGCGTCACGAGTGTGGATTGATCCGTGCGATAACCACGTCCCCCTGCCTGACAGCGTCGTCCTGCACTCTGGGATTCGAAGCAAGCGGCCGGCGGCTACTTCCGTCTCGAGCATGCGCCCAACAGCCGGACCTGGCCTGATTACAGTCCTGGTCAGCAACGATGCGCTGTGGTAGATTGGCTTGTGCTACATATCGACGCACGCAATCGATAGGGGCAAGCATGGGCTATATTGACGAAAGCGCTTTGTGTCAGGACAAGGCGTTTCTCCACGCGCACGGGATCGACGTCCCGCCGGCGACGCTTGCTCAACTGATACGGGAAGTCGTGGAGTCGCTTCCGGCTGTGCTCGCCGGCGATTCGCTCCATGATCTGTCGCCCGCGGAGGTCGATGCCCTCCGGGAGGGGGGCGCAGACTTCGAAGATCGCGATCTCGGCGCAAAAGATCCGGTGGCCCGGGGAGTAGCGGAGCTCACCGCGATCCTCGAGACGAGCCTGTCGACGGACGAGGCCGCCCGGAGGCTCGGTGTGCAACAGAGCCGGATTCGTCAACGCCTGACGGAGCGCACTCTCTACGGGATCCGTCGTGGCAACCGCTGGGTTCTCCCGACCTTCCAGTTTGCAGGCGACTCAACGATTCCAGGTATCGAGGTCGTGATCCGCTCCCTCGCTCCGGATGTCCATCCGGTCGAGCTTGTGCGCTGGCTGACTACCCCTGACCCCGAGCTTCATTCAGAGTCCTTGGGCAAAGATCTCTCCCCGCTGGACTGGCTTCGGCTGGGGAACTCGCCTGAGCGAGTTGCTGCCAACGCAAGAGATCTTTAGTTCGATTCGCGTGAAGTTCGGCGAACCTCCGCCGCCCCATGTGCTGGGACAGACGCCCGCGATTTTTCGCATACTCCCCGCCGGGGCCACTGTCTGGCGCATCTATTTCCGCGGTGGCGGCCACCCGACGCTCTGGTCGGGGTTTCGCTTCTACGGACCGACCGACTCGCGCTTCGACCACCACCTTCCGGACGTCCAGGGGCACGGCTACTTTCAGAGTCGCGGGATCATGTACGGGGCTTTCGATCTCGTCACTTGTCTAGCCGAGGTGTTCCAGCAAAAGCGCGCGGTTCACAGGGTTCGCGGTGCCCCTTGGCTCGTATCTTTTCAGCTTTCGGCGCCGTTGCATCTGCTCGACCTCACGTCCGTATGGCCAACGCAGACGGGCAAGGCGTCCGCCGCCATCAACACTAGGACGAGAAGTCGAGCGAGAAGGTGGTCCAGAGCCATCTACGAGGCGTACCCCGGCGTTCAGGGGCTGTACTACGCTTCCTCCATGCACGCGCTGCGACCCTGCGTCGCGCTATATGAGCGTGCGGTTCCGAGCATCCCGGCCTTCCCGGGTGCCTTTCACCGAAGCCTCGCCGACCCAACCTGGCATCGTGTGCTCCGCAATATAGCCGACGATCTGGGGTACGCTTTGCTCTGAGCCTTCGCGGGCAGTCTCGCCAAACAGCCTTGAAGCTTGAGGCGTTCCCTTATTGGTGGATTTGGGTGGTCAGAGCGCACCGACCGGGATGGAGTAGGTGCGCTCCGTGAGGGGCAGGGGCTGCTGGGCGAGGCAGATGACTCCTCCTGGACCGACCGGCATGCCCAGTTTCTCGAGCGAGGCGAAGTGCCGGACGTCGTTCTTGCCCGGAGACGCTGTCTTTTTGAACTCCAAGGGGTGGACCACGCCGTCCTGCACAATCAGCAGGTCGATCTCCTTGCCGTCCTTGTCGCGGTAGAAGTGAAAGGGTGCCCGCCGGCCGTTGTGCCAGTACCCCTTCAGCAGTTCGGCGAGGATCCAGGTCTCGAGGGTGGGGCCGGACATGGCGCCGGCTTCCAACGTTTCCGGGCTCGACCATTCGGTGAGGTAAGCGCACAGGCCGGTGTCGAGGAAGTAGAGCTTGGGCGCCTTCACCAGGCGTTTCGTCACGTTGGCATGGTACGGCTCCAAGAGGTAGACGACGCCGGAGGCCTGGAGCACGGAGAGCCAGCTCTTTCCCGTGTTATACGCTACGTCGGTGTCGCGGGCCAGTTCGGCCAGGTTGAGGAGCTGCCCCGTCCGCGCCGCCGCTGCCCGCACGAAGCGGAGAAAGGCCATCTCGTCCCCCACGCGCGCCAGCTCGCGCACGTCGCGTTGAAGATACGTCTGGACGTAGGAGCTGTAGAAGAGGTCTCGGTCCATGGTCTCGTCCAGGGCGATCTTCGGGAACGCCCCGCGCCAGATGACTCGGTAGAGCTCCCGCACCGTCAAGGTTCCCCCTGAGCGAGCCCGACGCAGGATCTCATCGGGGCTGGGGAGGAAGGGGCGGGATTCCTGGCTCTGACCCGCGTGTTCCCGGCGTGACAGCCCGAGCAGTTGGATCAAGCCAACCCGGCCGGCCAGCGACTCGGAGACCCCCTTCATTAGGTGGAAGGGTTGGGAGCCGGTGAGCCAGAAGAGGTTTGGGCGGTTCTCCCGATCCACCGCCATCTTGATGTGGGGAAGCAACTCGGGGGCGTACTGGATCTCGTCGATGAAGACGGGCGGGGGAAACCTCTGCAGGAAGAGAGCGGGGTCTTCCTTGGCCAGGCGGAGTGCCAGTGGGTCGTCGAGGGTGATGCAGGGGCGATCTTCCTCGCCCAGGTGCCGGAGGAGAGTCGTCTTGCCCACCTGCCGCGCGCCGGCGACGAGCAGCACGGGATACTGTTTAGCGGCGGTCGCCAAGAAGCCTTCGAGGGTTCGACGCACATACATGGGACGGTGCCTTCGTAGTTCGGCTATTTTGCAGTAGTGATGCAATATAGCCGAAACAACGCCCGTTGGGAAGGCCCGAAGACCGCTGGCATGACGATCAGCGCAGAAGAGGTCGGAGGATCGCAAGCCTTTCTCGCTCATCCCGTAGCTCTTCCAACAAGTTGGAGCTAATACGGAGATTTCCAGACTCGGACGGCACGTCGAAAAGCCCATGGGGAAGGGAACGGTTCAAGCGACGGGGTCGCGGTAGCCGAAGCCGAATCCGCCTCGGACGGTCATTCCCTGCATTCAGAAAGCTCGGCGAGCTCCGAAAGGCCCGGGCGACCGCCATCCCAAGACACGATGGCTTTGGATGACACGAGATGGCGCTCCTAATGGCATGCGATCTGCAAAAGCGAGGTTGGTTTGCGCCAGGTGGGGTGTTCGAATTGCGGACTCCACACGGACAGGATCGTCCATAAGACAAATGAGGCAAAGGAGCCGGTTGCGACCCCGTCTCAACTATAAGGAGGCACAGCGAATGGACCGCATTTTGAGGATCGACGTGGGAGCGGAAGGCGGACCGAAAGCCACTGTGGAGCCGGTGGGACGGTATGCGACCCTGGGCGGGCGGGCGATGACGAGCACCGTCGTCTGGGAAGAGGTGCCCGCGGACTGCGACCCGCTCGGTCCTCAGAACAAGCTGGTGCTCTCCCCCGGCATCATGAGCGGCTCCGCCGCCACCACATCGGGCAGGCTCTCGGTCGGGTGCAAGAGCCCCCTCACGGGCGGGATCAAGGAGGCCAATGCCGGCGGCCAGGCGGCCCAGCATCTGGCGCGCCTCGGGTATGCCGCCGTGATCCTGGAGGGCGTAACCAAGGACCTCTACAAGATCCTCATCAACAAGGACGGGGTGAAGATCTCCCCCTGCGGCGACCTCAGGATGCTCGGCAACTACGCCGTTGCCGAGAAGATCAAGGCCGAGCACGGGGACAAGGTGGCCATGGTGAGCATCGGCCCCGCCGGCGAGCAGTTCCTGGCGAACTCGAGCGTCGCCGTTACGGACATGGAGTTCCGGCCGACGCGCCACGCCGCCCGGGGCGGCGTCGGCGCCGTGATGGGCTCAAAAGGCATCAAGGTGATCGTTGTGGACGCGGAGGGCGTGCCCATGCGGCAGCCCGTCCACCCCGAGGCCTTCAAGGAAGCGAACAAGAAGCTGATCGAGACCCTTCGTGCGTCCGAGGTCACCGGAATGGGCCTACCGGGTTTCGGGACGGCCATGGTCGCCGACATCGTCAACGAGGTCGGGGGCTACCCCGCGATGGGCGCTCGCCAGGGGCAGTGGGACGGGGTGGCGAAGATCAACGGACCGGCCATAGCGACCCTCGAGAACGAGCGCGGCGGCGAGGGCACGGCCACCCACGGGTGCCACACCGGGT
>JACRCS010000415.1 GCA_016218905.1 Deltaproteobacteria bacterium | reverse complement strand
CTCGTAGGAATCGTCCTACGGCCCCCGGCCTGGCCGCGGCCCGGCTCAGCCCGGGACCGCTGTGACGAGCCCCCTGGCGGCTCGCCGCGCGGCGTGGGAGAGCTCGTCTTTGAGGTCCCCCAGGATGCGACGCCGGTCGGTCAGCGACGCCAGGTAGAACGGCACGACGCAGCCGCAGCGGTCGCAGTCCGCCTTGGAGCCCATCATGCATTTCTCCTTCTGCACGCCGTCGGGGGCGAAGGCGAAGGACTTCCTCGAGAAGAGGCAGTTGTCCGTGACCTTTCGGCAAACGTCCGACTTCATCATTCGGAAGGCGCGCTCGGGCAGGACGAAGAAGTCTCCGTAGATCGCTTTCAGCGCGAGGAGCTTGTCGAGGACGACGTCCCGCTCGGCAAGCGGCAGGAAGAGATCGTCGTTTCCGTCGCACATGTCGCCGATCGGCGTGTAGAAGTCGAAGGTCATGTCCCTGGCGCCCGCGTGCGACCAGTCGATGACCGCCTGCTCGAGGCACCCGACGTTCGCCCGCGTGATGCAGTAGGCGACGGTGACGCTCAGGTTGGGTCGCTCGGCGACATTCTCCAGGGCCCGCCTGTAGATGCCCTTCCTGCGGCGGATCCGCTCGTGCGTCTCCTCGTCGCCGTCGATGGAGATACACCAGCTCACGTCGGGCCAGTCGGGGAGAGGGATCGTGCCGTTGGTGACGACGGTGTTGAATCGGAAGTACTTCCGACCGCGCTCGATCAGCTCTTTTCGGATGAGTGGCTCGCCGCCCACCCAGGTGCACTGGAAGAAGGGGAACCTCAGGCGGGACGTGCTCCGTTTCAGGTGCGCGCGCTTCGCGATCCACTCGTCGATGGTGAGTTCGGGCCTGTTCTCGTACGCGGGCGCTTTCCCCTCTCCCCCCTCGAAGAAATAGCAGTGCGAACAGCGGAGGTTGCATTCCTTGGAGACGTCGATCGAGCCGAAGCCGTTGCGCGGGATGCCGAAGAGGAAGAAGCCGACCTTGGCGAAGTCGTACGGGAGGAACAGCCCGCGAGGCCGCCGGGCCGGGGGCACGTGAGGAAGCGTCAGCGACGAGCTCGGTTCACCTGGCACGAAACGCACTATCTCATTCTGTCGCGTCCTAGGGGCGTCCAACTGACGCCATGATGCCGAAGGCCATCGAGCGAATCGGCGTGCCCCGTCCCTCGATCGGCCGGGACGCCTCGGTCTCGATTCCGGTGTCCCGTTCCTCGGTCCCCGATCGTGTGGCACGATCGGGGGATGGACCCCACATCGACGTCGTTCCAGGGCCTGCGTGCGATCGGACAGGAAGAGTCGCTCGAGTCGGGCCGGTTCCTCTGGCGCGAGGGAGACCGCGGCGACGAGGTCGTGCTGCTCCTGGACGGGGTCCTCGACGTCGTGCTCGAGCCCCCGTCCGGCGAGCCGGTCGTCCTCAGGAGCCTCGAGCCGGGCGCGATCGTCGGCGAGTTCGCGGCCCTCGACGGGCGGGAGCGGTCGGCCGCCGTGCGCGCGGTGGCGCCCTGCCGGCTCCTGAGGATTCCGGCCCCGGGCTTCCGTGAGCTCGTCTCGCGGCGGCACGACGTCGTCCTCGAGCTCTTCTGGCAACAGGTCGACCGCGTTCGGAGCCTGACGGGGCGCGTCACGCAGATCCACCGCGAGGCCATCACCGACTCGCTCACCGGTCTCTACAACTTCGGCTTCTTTCGCGACCGCCTCGCGCTCGAGGTCGACCGCGCCCGCGCCACAGGCGACCCGCTCTCGCTCGCGGTCTTCGACATCGACCACTTCAAGGGCTACAACGACCGCCACGGGCACAGCGCCGGAAACGAGGCCCTGGTGAAGGCCGCCGGCACGATACGGACAGGGAGCCGCCGCGGCGACGTCGTCGCCCGATACGGCGGAGAGGAATTCGTCGTCCTTCTCTACGGTGCCCACCGTCCGGAAGCCGCCGCTTTCGCCGATCAGATCCGGCGCCTCATCGAGGAGACCCCGTTCGGGGATCTCGAAAGCCCCGAACGCGTCACCGTCAGCGGCGGCGTTGCCACGATGCCGGAGGATGCTGACGGCGCAGAAGGGCTCTTCGAGGCCGCCGACGCCAACCTCTACCGGGCCAAGGAGTCGGGCCGGAACCGGATCGTCGCCGACGCCGCCGAAAGGAAGCCGCCATGTCCTCAGCCCTGAGCGCTGCCGAGCTCTCCGCCCTCGTTGCCCGCGTCTTCCAGCCCACACCCGAAGACGGCTTCCTCGGGATCATGATCGACCTGCCGGACACGAAAGTGCCCGAAGACGCCGAATGGGCGGCCCGGCGGAGAATCGCGGCTCAGTGGGTGGAGCTCCTCGAGGCGCAGGCCGGGGACGTCGGTTACCACACCCACCTTCTCCTCTACCCCAACGTCCACACCAACAACGGCGACCTTCCCGATCGCTGCTGGATCCACGCCGGCGGCCCCGTACCCGGGACGGCCGCCGACCTCGACCCCGCGGCCGCCGTGCCGATGGGTGGAGTCTTCGACACCCACCCGATGCTCATGGCGGTCACGAAATTCAGCTCCACGGCTCCCCTCAAGGTGGCGGCGCGCAAGCACCCGACGCGGGCCGCGACCATGCCCGGCTTCACGGCGGAAATGATCCCGGCTCTCAGGCTCGACTACACCGAGGTCAACCGCCGCGTCGATATCCTCAAGGCCCTCCTCGACAGGGCCACGGGCGCCGATGTCGTGTTCCGTCACCCGGCAGGCGTGGACACTCTCCACCTCGACCTTCGCCACCGGGCCGGGCACGCCTCCGGCGGCCTTCTCCCGAAGCGAGGCGCCGCCGGGAACCTGCCCTCCGGCGAGTCGTACATCGTCCCCTACGAGGGAGAGCGCGAGGGCGAACCGAGCCGCTCCGGAGGAGTCCTGCCGGTACAGTTCGGGACGGAGGTCGTGCGCTATCGCGTCGTCGAGAACAGGGCCATCGAGGTTCTCACGCGGGGGCCCGAGTCCGACCGCGAGGCCGCGCTCCTGGCGAAGGAACCGGCCTATGCCAACCTCGCCGAGCTCGGGCTGGGCGTCCTCGCCGCGTTCGGCGTCAAGCCGATCGGCGCCGTCCTCCTCGACGAGAAGCTCGGCCTCCACATCGCCTTCGGGCGCAGCGAGCACTTCGGCGGGCAGGTCGGCCCCGAGGCGTTCTCCTCCCCCGAGGCCGTCGTCCACATCGACCGCGTCTACGTCCCCGAGACACAGCCGGACATCCTCCCCGTCCGCGTCGACCTCCACCTCGACGACGGCACCGCCGTGGCCCTCATGCGCGACGGAGAGTTCGGCCCGGTTTTCTGAGACGCACGTCGATGCGCCATCGCTATTCGGACCGCGTGTCACACCTGTCGGCGGCCGACCTGGAGAGATGATGGGAGGAGTCAACGTGAGCAAGGGCCTCCTGATCGGTCTCGTCGCCGTCGTCGCCGTGTCTCTCCTCGCGGTGGCGTTCCTGCTCGGACGCTCCTCCGGCACCGACCTCTCCTCGGGGACCCCGCCGCAGAGTCGCGTCGTCGTCAGGTCGGGACCCGAAGGGCGCTCGACGGAAGAACGACCCGAGGCTCGGTCGGTTGCGGACGACTCCGCCTCCGGGCTCGAGGGGCAAGCCCCGGCCTCGACGCCCGGCGAATCTCTCCCACAGGATCTCGCCGGGTCGAACGAAGGCCCCGCCCTGGCATCGCCCGCTGCGGGCGCGCCCGCGGTGGCGGCCGACCCGACCGCCGCGGCCGTCG
>JACRCS010000411.1 GCA_016218905.1 Deltaproteobacteria bacterium | reverse complement strand
TCGTCATTCCGGCATGGACGCCGGAATCCAGTGCGCCATGGATGGACCCTCCTGGCTCTGCCGGGCGAAGCCGGCTCCGCCAGGCGAAGCCTGGGCCCTGGACCCCGGCAATCCGTGCCGGGGTGACGGAAAAGAGGCCGGGGTCACTTTCAGCCAACCGGCCGCGCAGCGGCGTACCGAAGCTGAGAAAGGCCGCAGCCCCGGTCCCTACCGGTGGGGAGTCAGCCTTGCCGTCTCGCCACGATGGCAGTCCCGATACGCTCGTCGCTCGCCGGCATGGAGACGGGGAAGGCTTGCCAGAGGAGGGCAGCGCTGGAGCTCGCCGCCCGCGTCGGGTGGGCGTGGGAGTTGCTCCGGACGATCCGGCCGGCCCGGTCGATCACGATGACGTCGTCCGACGGGTAGCGGGAGCCGTACTCGAAGAAGCTGCCGGTGAGCACGAGCCGCTCCATCTCCCTCTGGAGCCGCAGCTCCGCCATCGCCTTGCGTGCCAGCGAGCAGGAGAGGGCGACGGCAGTCTCCCCGTAGCGCTCGTCGATCGTCGTGAAGTCGATTACGCCGAGGACCTCTCGCGTCAGGGGATCGAAGATGGGGGCGCCGGCGCAGGCCCAGATGTGTCCCCCCTCCAGGTAGTGCTCGGAGAAGGAGATGTGGACGGGCATCCTCTTCGCGATGGCGGTTCCGATCCCGTTGGTACCGGCCAGGGACTCGTGGAACCTGCCGCCTTCCACCAGGTTGGACTGCTCGGCCGCCGTGGAAGTCATTTCAGGGTCGCCGACGACGTGGAGGATGGTGCCTTCCCCGTCGGCCAGGATCACGATGCCCGGCACGCCCGAGAGGGACTCCCGGGTCTGTTCCAGGAGCGGCCGGGCTCTTTCGACGAGAACCTTTCTGTCCTCCAGCAGGCGCCGAAAGTCATCCGGAGCGACGACCGGAATCCTCTGGGTTGCAGCGTCGATCCCGCCCTCGGCACACCTCCTCCACTCCTCGATGAGGGCGGCTTCGTAATCGTTTCGACAGTCGAGCTCGTCCCCGTCGGCCCTGCGGCTGAACCTCTCCCATAGCCGGTCGCTGCAGGAACGGTCCTTCGGGTAGATCAGGTACGGGTTCAGTCGGGTTTGCATCGGGTTGCTCGCGGCGCCTGGGAGGGAGCTGCCCCACGTCAGTGATCCCTGGTTCTGACGCTGCTTGCCTCGTGGTGATGGTCGATGCCCAAGGCCTCGAATCTCCGATAGAGGGTGGCCCTCGAAAGGCCCAGCGCCTCCGCGACGAGACTGACCTTCTTGTACTTCTTGAGGGCCTCCAGGATCAGCTTCGCCTCATGGCTGCGCAGGCTGTAGTCCGTCTCGTCCGCCTGCTGGCCGACAGCTTCGTGGGCGCCGGGCTGGCCCGCTCGGCCCGTGGCGATCTCCGGCGGGAGGTCCTCCAACTCGATGAGATCCTCGGAGGACACGCATGCGGACTCCACCACGTTCCGGAGCTCCCTGACGTTGCCCGGCCAACGGTAGGCCAGCAGGGCCGTCATCGCCTCCTCGCTCACGCTTTTCGGAGCGAACGCGTACTTGGCGCACGCCGCCTCGAGGAGATGTTCCACCAGGACCGGAATGTCGTCCGCGCGTTCCCGCAGCGGCGGCACGTCGAGCTTCACGACGCTCAGACGGTAGTAGAGGTCCGAGCGGAAGGTGCCCTGGGCCACGAGGTCCCCCAGAGGGCGGTTCGTGGCCGCGATGATCCTGCAGTCGGTCGAGAGCTCGCGGTCGGACCCGACCCTTCGAAAGGTCCTCGTCTCCAGCACCCGGAGGAGGCCTGCCTGGATGTCCAGCGGCATCTCCCCGATCTCGTCGAGGAAGAGGGTCCCGCCGTTGGCGGAGTCGAAGAGCCCTTTTCTCCCGCGGGAGTCGGCCCCGGTGAAGGCGCCGCGGTCGTACCCGAAGAAGGTGCTCTCGAACAGTTCCTTGTTGATGGCACCGCAATTCACCGCGATATACGGGCCGGCCCGCCGCTTGCTCTCCCCATGGATGTAGTTGGCGATCACTTCCTTACCGGTTCCCGTCTCGCCCACCAGGAGGACCCCGAGGTCGGATCGCGAGATCTTGCCGATCCGCTCCATCAACTGCTTCGTGTGCGGGTCGCGCGTAAGGAAGCCTCCGAAGGCGAGGACCCGGCGGTCGTCCGGCTGGCTCTGAACGAAGTGCGACGCGGGCCGCTCCCTTGGCCTGACGATGAGGGTGCCGATCGGGGCGTCGGTCCCGGGCAGGCAGATCTCGCGGACCTCCTTCGCCCCGTCGGCCGAGGGTGCCGGTCGGGGCGCGCCGCGCGGGTCCCCCTGGGGCTCCTCCGCGTTCCCGCGCACGACCCTGCCGTTGCGGTCGAGCACGACCACCTCGTCCGAGGGGAACCGAGAGGCGCTGAGGGCGTACTGGTGGATCAGTTGGACCCGCTCCAGCTCCCTCTTCAGCCTCAGTTCCGAGGCGACGTTCACGGCGAGGGAGTAGGCGAGGGCGACGGCGTTCTCCCGAAAGTCCCGCTCGTAGGTCGTGAAGTCGATGACGCCGAGGGGTTCTTTCGTGAGCGGATCGAGGATCGGCGCGCCTGCGCAGGTCCAGATGTGCAGGTGCTCGCAGAAGTGCTCGGAGGAGTAGACGTGGACCGGGTACTTCTTCGTCAGGGGAGTCCCGATGCCGTTCGTCCCGACGACCGCCTCGTTCCACCGGCCCCCTTCGACGAGGTTCGCCTTGTTCGCGGCCCGGAGCCTCACGCGGGGATCTCCCGCCACCCGAAGGATCGTGCCCTCCTCGTCGCCGAGGATCAGGATCCCGGGTACGCCCGCGAAGAGCGTTTCGACCTTGTCCAGGATGGGTGCCGCGCTGTCGAGCAGCACCTTGCGCGCCTGGAGCAGCCGCTCGAAGTCGCCACCCGACACCACCGGTGCGTGCTGCAGGGCCGGATCCACCCCCATGCTCTGGCACCGCCGCCACTCGGACAGGAGCATCGCCGCGTAGGCGTCGGCGGCGTCGGGGCTGGCGGAGTCGAGCGCGCAGTGGAACCGCTCCCACAGGTCATCCGTTCGGGCCCGGTCCTTGGGGTGATCGATGTAGAGGTTGCTCGTCGGAGACAGCACCATGAGGCCCTCTCTCGGATCAGCGAGATCCTCGACGCGCCGCTTCTTCATGGACGAGGACGGGTCATCCAAAACATCGTTAGTATACGTTTCCGAATCTATGTTGGCTATATCCAAGGTGTTCCTCCGAAGGCATTCCTGCCCCCCGGGCGGGTGCGGCATGGTCTCCTGTGCCCATACAAACGGAAGTTCCTCTCTTCTGCCCTGCGGCTCCAGGGTGTTCTCCGGCCGATCTCCTGCCGCCGGTACCCCTCACACTGAGCCTCACCCTGCGGTCTTGGACCGGGACCGGGCTCCGCAACAGGAACGCCGTTCTACATGCAAGAATCGGGCTCAAGGTCCACGAGCCGGCGTGATTTGCCTCCAGAACCCCACCGGGGCCCCGGCTCGACGCCTCGGCTTTCAAACGAGGAGCCGCTCGGGAGCCGGAGGGACGTCCGGCGCGGCCGGCGGCGCCCGCGCCTGAGCCGGAACCGTTCACGCGGTCACAAAGCTGTCGCAGAGTGAGACGTGGCGCGCCGAGCGGCGGGGGGCGAGTCGGCAAAAGCGGCGGCCCTGGCCGACGGTGCTCGCCTTCGCGAGCCGGCAGAGGTTGGCACGGGACGTGCTCTTCAAAAGGGCGTGGGCAGGCTCTTTGCTGGGCGCGTCCCAAAGACTGCGGAAGGAGACGAACATGAAGACGGCGCTTCTCTACTGCAGGAGGTGCAACGACCTTTACGGGTGCGCCGACGCCGGCAGGAAGTCGTGTCGGCTCTGCACGACCCATGACTGCCCGCTTCTGCCAGCACCCATTGCCCGAACGGGCCTCTGCCCGGAGTGCGCGAACACGTCGGGCCGCTCTCAGGCCCGGCGCTTCCTCGTCGCCGCTTACGGTGCGCTCCTGGCGTTCTCCGCCGCGGACTGGGCGCCTCGGAGGCTCGCCTGACCGACCCACGGCCACGGAAACCTACGCGTCTCTCCATGGCTCCACTCTACGTCCGCGCGGTCCGCGGCCCTGAACCCCCTCCAAACCTCCACTGAACCGGCGTAGTACCTTCCTGCACAAGAGTGTCGCATTGTGCCCTGGACACCCGGCTCGTCTCCCGGCGCGACAACCCACCCCGACCCGCAGAGCGGCGGGCAGGCCTTTCCTCGGAGAAAACCTCTCGCAGGTACTGCGTTTTTGTCCGGCCAGGCCTCGTGGTACGCGCCTTGCTCTCCTCGCGACGACGGCACGAACCGGGCACACAGGTGAGGCGCACGGCTGTAGGCGCACCCGCGGCCCGGAGGGCGAACGGGAGAGGAAAAGATGGCGAGCCTGGAAGAGAAGCGCGATCTGCTGGAGCGGAAGAACCGAGCGGCTGAGGAGGGGGGCGGGGTCGAGCGGATGGAGAAGATCCGGCGGCAGGGGAAGCTCACGGCCCGGGAACGGCTCGAGCTGCTCTTCGACCCCGGGACGTTCGTGGAGACGGATAAGTTCGTGACGCACCGGTGCACCGACTTCGGGATGCAGGAGACGAAGTTCCTCGGCGACGGCGTCGTGACCGGCTACGGGACGGTCGGCGGCAGATACGTCTACGCCTACGCACAGGACTTCACGGTGTTCGGTGGGAGCCTCTCCCTCACAATGTCGAACAAGATCTGCAAGATCATGGACATGGCCCTGAAGACGGGCTCGCCCGTCGTGGGGCTCAACGACTCCGGCGGCGCGCGGATCCAGGAGGGAGTCCAGAGCCTCGCGGGCTACGGGAACATCTTCCACCGAAACGTGACCGCCTCCGGCGTGATCCCCCAGCTCTCGGTCATCATGGGGCCCTGCGCGGGCGGCGCGGTCTACAGCCCGGCGCTGACCGACTTCACGTTCATGGTGGACGGCACGAGCCACATGTTCATCACCGGACCCAAGGTGATCAAGTCCGTTACCAACGAAGAGGTGACCATGGAGGACCTGGGCGGCGCGCTCACCCACAACGGGAGATCGGGCGTGGCGCACTTCGTGGCCGAGGATGATCAGGACTGCCTCCGGCGGGTCCAGCGGCTGCTCTCCTTCCTGCCGTCGAACAACCTGGAGGACGCCCCCTTCGAGGAGTCCGAGGACCCGGTGGACCGCAAGCTCTTCGAGATCGCAGGCGCCGTCCCCGCCAACCCGAACAAGGGCTACGACGTGAAGACGATCGTGGAGGCCATGGTGGACGGCGGCGACTTCCTGGAGGTCCACGAGCGTTACGCCCCCAACGTCGTCGTCGGGTTCGCGCGCATGGGAGGGGCGGTCGTCGGGATCGTCGCCAATCAGCCCAATCACCTCGCTGGCTGCCTCGACTGCGACGCGTCGATGAAGAGCGCGCGGTTCGTCCGCTTCTGCGACGCCTTCAACATCCCCATCGTCACGCTCGTGGACGTGCCGGGATACCTCCCCGGCACCGATCAGGAGTACCGCGGAATCATCAAGCACGGGGCGAAGCTGATCTATGCCTACTCCGAGTGCACCGTCCCGAAGATCACGGTGATTCTGCGCAAGGCCTACGGGGGCGCGTACATCGTCATGAGCTCGAGGCATCTCCGCGGGGACGTGAACCTGTCCTACCCGACGGCCGAGATCGCCGTCATGGGAGCTCAGGGTGCGGTCGACGTGGTGTTCCAGAAGGAGATCCAGCAGGCGCCCGACCCTGCCGCGGCCAGGCAAGAGAGGATCAACGACTACGCCGAGAAGTTCTCCAACCCCTACCAGGCCGCGGAGCTGGGGTACATCGACGAGGTGATCCTGCCCGAGGACACGCGCCTTCGCGTGATCCAGGCGCTTCGGGCGCTGAAACACAAGCGCGAGGTGAGCCCGGCCCGCAAACACGGCAACATGCCGCTCTAGCTAGTGCTCGTCCGGAAAGGCCCTTTCCGGACGAGCGCCATTAGCAATTAGCTGTTAGCTCTTAGATGAATGCGCTCGGAATTGCTCCGTTCTCCTAATGGCTAATAGCTAGTGTCCGTCCGGAAAAGCCGCTTTTGGGCTAAAGGGGTCCCGGGGAGAGCGCGAGAATGATCGCCGCCCCTCCGTGCTGCTTCAGACCCGGCCACCAAGTCCGACTGCTTATTAGCCACCGTGGCAACTTGGTAGCCAGCTTTGGCGTGAAGGCGCAGGACTCCTCCGGGCCCCGTTTGAACCAGATACCGTTACTGCTGGGCGAGCCGAATTCTCGCCATGGTGAACAAGTTGTGCGACACCACGATGCTCCAGACGTAGCGCTGAAAGTGCTCCCAGCCGGACCAGTT
>JACRCS010000410.1 GCA_016218905.1 Deltaproteobacteria bacterium | reverse complement strand
TCAGAGGGTGAGGTTTTCGAAGACGCCGGCCGCGCCCATGCCCCCCGCGATGCACATGCTCACCATCCCGTACCGGGCTCGGCGGCGCGTCATCTCGTGGAGCAGGGTCGCGGTCAGCTTGGCCCCGGTGCAGCCGAGCGGGTGGCCGAGGGCGATCGCACCGCCGTTCACGTTCACCCTGGCCGGGTCGAGGCCCAGGTGCCGCATGACGTACACCGCCTGGCTCGCAAACGCCTCGTTAAGCTCGATGAGGTCGATGTGGTCAAGGCTGAGACCCGCCTGTTTCAAGGCCTTGGGAATGGCGACCACGGGCCCGATCCCCATGACTCCCGGGTCCACTCCTCCAACGGCGAAGGAGACGAGGCGGCCCAGGGGCTTGAGCCCCAGTGAAGCGGCCTTTCCCGCGGACATGAGGACCGACGCCGCAGCGCCGTCGCTGTTTTGGGAGGAGTTTCCGGCCGTGACGGTTCCCCCCTTCTTGAACACGGGCTTCAGCGCAGCCAGGCCTTCGGGCGTGGTCCCTGCGCGGGGCCCCTCGTCCTTTCGATGGACGAAGGTCTCCACCCTGGGCTCGGCCCCGCTGCCGGGCGTGGCGCGCCTCACCTCGACCGGGATCAACTCGGTGTCGAACCGGCCCTCGGCCTGGGCGGCGAGAGCCCTTCTGTGACTCTCGGCCGCGAAGGCGTCCTGGTCCTCCCGGCTCACGCCGTACCGCTCCGCCACCCTCTCGGCCGTCAGCCCCATCCCCAGGAACACGTCGGGGCGGTTTCGCAGGAGAGCAGGGCTTGGCGCGAACTTATTGCCCCCGCCGGGAATGCGGGTGGTCGACTCCGTCCCCCCCGCGAGCAGGACGTCGGCCATGCCGGCGGCGATCCCGTGGGAGGCAAAGGCGATGGCCTGCAGCCCCGATGCGCAGAATCGGCTGACCGTAACACCCGCCACCGACTCGGGAAGCCCGGCCAGAAGCGCCGCGTTGCGGGCGACATCCATGCCCTGTTCGGCCTCGGGGAAGGAGCACCCGAAGATCACGTCGTCGATCTCGGCCGGGTCGAGTCCCGACGTCCGTTCCAAGGCCCCCCGGATCGCCGCAGCCCCGAGTTCGTCAGGCCGGACCGTGCTGTACGCCCCTCGCTGCGCCTTCCCAACCGGGGTGCGGACCGAGGCTACAATGACGGCTTCCCTCATAGTCTCTCCTTAGTTTCTCAGGGGCTTCCCGGTCTGGAGCATGTACTGGATGCGCTGCAGGGTCTTCTCCGTCTGACAGAGCTCCACGAAGGCCTTCCGCTCCAGGTCGAGGAGGTACTGCTCGCCCACGACCGTGCCCGCCTCGATGTCGCCCCCGCAGAGCACCCACGCCACCTTGTCGGCCAGGAGCGCGTCGTGCTCCGAGAGGTAGCCCGCGTCGCGCATGTTGTGGATCTGGGCGCGCAGGTTCGCCAGGCCGTCGTGGCCGAGCACGGCCACGGTCGCGGGCGGCGTGGGCTGCCAGCCGGTTTCGACGAGCGCCACCGCGGCCCTTTTCGCCGCATACAAGAGGTGCTCCCGGTTCAGGGTGACGCCGTCTCCGGGGCGCAGATAGCGCAGGTCGAAGGCCTCCCACGCCGACCCGGTCACCCTGGCCTGGGCAACCGCCTCGAAGGCCTTCTGTACCGCGGAGAGCGGGGACCCGCCGGCCAGGGCCATGGCCCGAAGGAGCGACTCCTTGATGCCGCCCGCCGCCGGGATGAGCCCCACCCCCACTTCCACGAGCCCCATGTTCGTCTCGTGGCCCGCCTGCACGCGGTGGCAGTGGAGGCACACCTCGAGCCCGCCGCCGAGCACCTTGCCGAAGGCCGCCGCCACCACGGGAATCGGGCTTTGTTTGAGCGCCATCATGGCCCCCTGGGCCGTGCGGATGGTGCGGTCGATGGCCTCCCAGTCCTCCCGGAGGATCTTGTCGGCCATGGCGGCGAGGTTCGCGCCGGCCGAGAAGAGCGGCCCTTGATTGCCGATGACGAGGGCGTCGTAGCGCCCGGCTCCGGCCACGGCCTCCTGGAGGAGCTCCAGCACCCCTTCGTCCACCACGTTCGCCTTGGTGCGAAACTCGACGCACGCGACGCCGTCGCCGAGGTCGATGAGCCCGGCCTGGTCGTTCTCCCGAAGCGTTCTGCCGGCCTTCTTCCGGTCCGCGAGCACGATCGCCCGGGGATCTGCGGCCACCGGCACGTGGCGCTTCTGTCCCGGGTCCCACGCCCGCGTCTCCAACGCCTCCCTCTGGTAGAACGAGGGCGACTCGGAGGACGCGAGCGCCTGCACCCATTCGGGAACGCTTCGCCCCTCCGCCGTCATGCGCTCCACCGACTCCCGAACGCCGAGGGCGTCCCAGATCTCGAAGGGCCCGATCTCCCAGGCGTATCCCCACCGCATGGCCCGGTCGATCTCCACGAGTTGATCGGAGATCTCGGGGACGCGATGGGCGGCGTAGAGGAGCGTCGCCGCGGTCACGTCCCAGGCGAACCGGCCCGCAGCGTCGTCCGCCTTCACGAGCCCCGCGATTCGCGCCCTCGGGTCCGAGGTCTTGGCGGCCTGGGCGAGGCTTGCAAATTCGACCTTGCGCACTGGCCGGTACTCCAGCGTGGCCGGCTCGATCACGGACTTGCCCTTGTCCGTGTAGAAGCCCTTTCCCACCTTGCGGCCGAAGTACCCGCGCTCGATCATGCCGTGGATCCAGGCGGGCAGCACGAGTTGGTCGCGGCACTCGTCGTCCGGCGCGCCTTCGTACTGGGAGCGCACCACGTGGGGATAGGTGTCGATGCCGGCCAGGTCGTGGGTCGCGAAGGTGGCCATGGCGCGGCCGAGTACTTTGCCCGTGGCCGCATCGACCTCTTCCACGCCGAACCCGTGCTTCCCCATGATCCCGATGGGGTAGGTCATGGAGTAGATACCAACCCGGTTGGCGACGAAGTTCGGAGTGTCCTTGCCCTCGACCACTCCTTTGCCGAGGCGCACCTCCGCGAAATCCCGGAAGCCCTTCAAGATCTCTTCCGACGTGGTGCGGGCGGGTATGAGCTCCAGCAGGTACATGTAGCGCGGCGGGTTGAAAAAGTGGGTGCCGAAGAACCGGGGCCGCAGGCCCTCGGGCAGCGCGTCGGCCATCGCATTGACCGAGAGGCCCGAGGTGTTGGTGGTGAGGAGCGCGTCGGCGGAGAGGTGGGCCGCCACGCGGCGCAAAAGATCCACCTTGATGTCCAGGCGCTCCACCACGACCTCGATCACCCAGTCTGCGTCGGCGAGTTTCGGGAGGTCGTCTTCGAAGTTCCCGGGCGTGACGAGCTTCGCGCGGTCGGGATTGCCGAACCCGCCCTTCTTCGCGCCTTCGATCCCTTTCAACGCGAAGCGGTTGCGCACGCTAGGATGGTCGAGATCGAGCCCCTTCTTCTGCTCGTCCTCGGTGAGCTCCTTCGGCACGACGTCGAGAAGAAGCGTGGGCACGCCGGCGTTGGCGAGCTGTTCCGCGATGCCGCTCCCCATGACGCCCGCCCCCAAGACCACTGCACGCCGTATCATTGCCATTCTCCTGCTCTCCTCCGCAAAAGGGGCCGTCCCCGAGCTCAAAGGACCAGCCGCTCCCTCTCGACGATGGTGGCGGCGATGTGCTCCCGCAGGGCCATGGTGTCCGCCGAACTCCGGCTCGCGAGGAGACCGAGCGCCCCGCGCAGATCTTGCCCGGCGCTGCCGAGGGCCACGGCGAGCTCCCGGCCGACGCTTTCGGCGTGCCGCGCCGCTTCCTCGCAGGCGACCCGTGCGGCCGCCGCCGGCACGTCGATTCGTTCGGGACCCCGGCGTTCGGCATCCTTTCGCGCCCGCAGGAGCGCAGACTCCGCCCCATAGGTGAGGATGAGGAGGTCGGAGATCCGCGTGAGAAGCGCTTGCTGCTCGGGGAGAGCCCCTCCGTGCTTCCTCCTCGCAGCGTCCATGGCGAGAAGGGAGACTCGCTTCAGGCTCCGGACGATCCCCGTCTCACTCCCGAAGAGGTCCTCACCGGCCGAGGGGCTCGCGGGAGCCCCGTGCTGGAGGCCTCCGGCGAGGGCGGGGTCTCCCGCGGGCGCCGAACGCGACAGGGCGGCGGCGGCGAAGATCCGATTGATCTCGTTCGTCCCCTCGTAGATCCGGTTGACCCGCGCGTCCCGGTAGAAGTGCTCCACGGCGTAGTCGGAGCAGTAGCCGTACCCGCCGAAGCACTGGACCGCCTCGTCGACCACGGCGTCGAGGATCTCGGTGCCGAGCACCTTCACGAGGGCGCACTCGGCCTGGAACTCCTGTCCGGCCGCGAGCGCCGCCTGGGCACGGGGAGCCCCGCTCGCTTCGATGTGCGACTCGATCAGCCCGAGCGTCCGGTACGCGGCGGACTCGACCACGTACGTGCGGACGACCATCTCCGCGAGCTTCTCGCGGATCGCGCCGAAGTCCGCGAGCCTCCGGCCGAACTGCGTCCGCTCGAGGCAGGACGCGAGGCTGGCCTCGAGGGCGCGCTTGCAGAGGCCCGTCGAGTGCACGCTGAGCCTCAGCCGGCCCAGGTTCAGGATGTTGAAGGCGATCTTGTGGCCCTTCCCGATCTCTCCCAGGACGTTTCCGGCCGGTACTTCGGCGTCCTGAAGGATGACGGTCGTCGTCGAGCTGCCCCGGAGCCCCATCTTGTGCTCCTCCGGGCCGGTGGAGAGACCGGGCGTGCTCCTCTCGACGATGAAAGCGGTGAAGTCCTTTCCGTCGACCTTGGCGAAGACGGTGAAGACGTCGGCTACGCCGGCATTGGTGATGAACTGCTTCGTCCCGTTCAGGACGTAGTGCGTCCCGTCGTCGGAGAGGACCGCCCGGGTCCGGCAGGAGAGGGCGTCCGAGCCGGCGGACGGCTCCGTCAGACAGTAACAGCCGACCCATTCGCCCGTGGAGAGGGGGGGGAGGTAGCGCTGCCTCTGTTCCGGGGTGCCGTAGTAGACGATGGGCAGGCTGCCGATGCTCGTCTGCACCCCGCAGAGGGTCTGGAAGGAGGTCTGGCCCGCCAGACTCTCGTAGATGAGGGCGCTCGTCGGCTTGTCGAGTTCCAGCCCACCGTACTCCTCCGGGATGTCCGCCAGGAGGAGTCCGAGCTCTCCGGCCCGCAGCATCAGGTCCTTCGAGAGCGCGAAGTCCTTCGCCTCGATCCGGTCCGAGTGGGGCAAGACTTCTTTTTCGACGAATTCCCGGGCCGTTCGAGCGAACTGGCGTTGTTCGGACGTGAAGTCCTCCGGGGTGAAGACGTCGGACGGCGCCGGGTCTTCGACGAGGAAGGCCCCGCCTCGCGTGCACGATTCGCTAGCCATCGGTTCCCCTCGCTTTGTACCGCTCCCGCAGTACCTTCTTGTCCACCTTGCCGACGCTCGTCTTGTCGATCTCGCCCACGAAGAGGATCCGGTCCGGAACGCCGTACCTGGAGACCACCCCCTTCTCCGCCTGCTCTCGCACGTACGCCCGGAGCTCCTCCTCCCCGGGCCCCGCTCGGGGATCCCCGAGGACCACGAGGGCGAGCGGCCTCTCCCCCCACTTGGCGTCGGGAACGCCGACCACGGCGACCTCCCTCACCCCGGGGTGACGGGCGAGGGCCGCTTCCAGATCGAGGGTCGAGACCCACTCCCCGCCGGTCTTGATCACGTCCTTCAGCCGGTCGGAGACCTTCACGAAACCCGTCCCGTCGATGCACGCGACGTCTCCCGTGTGGAGATAGCCGCCGAGCCAGAGCTTCTCGGAGCTCTCCGCGTCCTTGAGGTACCCCTGGGTAGCCCACGGAGCGCGGTACACGACCTCTCCCGTGACCTTGCCGTCGTGCGGCAGATCCTTCAGGTCCGGGTCGACGATCCGCATCTGGACCAGGGGTACGGGCCGTCCGCCTTTGCAGCGGACCTCCGCCTGACCGTCCGGATCCTTCGAGAGCATGGCGGTGTCGAGCTGGGACTGGCACGCGGTGGGGCACATCTCGGACATCCCGAACCCGCTCCAGATGTCGATCCCCCGCTCCATCGCCCTCTTGCAGAGGGGAGCCGGCAGCACCGACCCGCCGGTGATGACCTTCCAGCCGGACAGGTCCACGGAGGCGGCGGTCGGGTGGGAAAGGACCATGTCGAGGATCGTCGGCACGCAGTGGGAGAAGGTGACGCCCTCTCTCGCCTTCAACGCGAGGAGCTCGGCCGGGTCGTACCTGCCCGGGTAGACCTGCTTCACGCCCATGGCCGTGGCCATGTAGGGGACTCCCCAGGCGTGGGCGTGGAACATGGGCGTGATGGGCATGTAGACGTCATCCCGATGGAGCCGGCCCTGACTGCGCGGGATCCCGTAGGCCGCCATGCCGGCGAGCGTGTGGAGCACGAGCTGGCGGTGGCTGAAGCACACGCCCTTGGGGAGGCCCGTGGTGCCGGTGGTGTAGAACAGGGTGGCGCACGCGCCCTCGTCGAAGTCCGGGAAGTCGCAATCCGGACTGCTGCGCGCGAGCAGTTCCTCGTATTCCGCGGAGAAGGGGAGGGGAGAGCGAGGGGGAGCCGTCCGTTCGTCGGTCAGGAGGACGAGCTTCTTGGGCTTCTCGAAGCGGTCCGCCACCGCCTCCACGATCGGGAGGAAGTCCGAGTTCACGAGGAGGACGTCGTCCTCCGCGTGGTTGATCGTGTAGAGGAGCTGCTCCTGGGACAGGCGAACGTTCACGGTGTGGAGCACGGCGCCCATCATCGGAACCGCGAAGAAGCACTCCAGGTATCGGTGGCTGTCCCAGTCCAGCACGGCCACGGTTTCCCCGGCGGACACGCAGAGGCTCGCCAGCCCGTTGGCGAGCCGTCCGATGCGGCCCAGGAGGTCGCGGTAGGTGTACCGGCTGCGGTCGCGGTAGACGATCTCCTGATCCGGAGACCACGCCAGGGGCGTGTGCAGGAGTTGCTTGAGGAGGAGCGGGTACCCGTAGGCAGAGGGCGTCCGAGGGGCGAGCTTGATTCGCATGTGCGGCGCTCCTGTGACGAAGATTTCCGGGCGCAAGGCTATCGGTCGCTGTGGGGGCGTCACAACGGACGAAGGTACAGTTTTGCGGCTTGTGGCCCTGCCCGGAGGTGGGTCGGATCCGAGAGGGTCCGGCGAGATCGGCTCCATGAGGCCGAGCCGGGAAGGGCGGCGAAGAGCGAGGGAAGTCAATAGCAGGCTGCTGAAAAGCAGCCTGCGTGCGCCCCAAGGAGGGGGCGCCGAATCGCGGAGCTTGAAAAGCGTAGCGATTCGTGAGGGTTCGAAGGGGCCGCCCCCGAGAACCCGTAGCTGAAAAACCCACGGAGGGGGTTTTTCAGCATCCTGATAGATCCGCTTCGGCCGGAAGGCCGGGGCTCGGATCTTACGTTCCATTTGCCCCTTAGGACAGGTCTCCTGCCTCCAAACTGTACCTACGTCCGTTGTTTCGCCTTCTTCGTGCCCGCTACCTTTGATCCTGCAAACACCGTTCTTGTGTCCCGCCTTTCGTCAGGGGAGTCGAAGCCATGGGTAGCGAAAGACTGTCGGAAATAGTGGGAAGGGATCACGTTCTGGAGACTCGAAGCGTGGTCGACGGGTACGTGGGCGAAGAGGGCTCGGCGGGTGGGATGCGTCCGAGCTGCGTGGTGAGACCGGGCAGCTCGGACGAAGTGCAGCGGATCGTCCACTGGGCGAACGAGACCCGAACACCCCTTGTTCCCGTGAGCTCGGGCCTCCCCCAGACTCACGGGGGAACGGCTCCCCGCGTGGACGGCGCGGTCCTGCTCGACCTCACACGGATGAAGCGGGTCCTGCGCACGGACGCGCGGAATCGGGTGGTATGGGTGGAAGCCGGGGTGACCTACGCCGAGCTCCAGCCCGAGCTGGAAAGGGCCGGTCTCGCCGCGTACCTGCCCCTCTGCCCGAGGGGATCGAAGTCGGTCCTAGCGAGCGTCCTGGAGAGGGAGCCGACGACCATGCCGGCGCACCACTGGGACGCGACCGATCCGCTGCTCTGCGCCGAGGTCGTGTTCGGAAGCGGGGATCGGATGCGGACCGGGGAGGCGGCCGGGCCGGGCTCGCTGGAGGAGCAGTGGGAGATCGGCAAGGCCCACATGACCACCTACGGCCACTCCCAGATGGACGAGAACAAACTGCTCTCCGGGGCGCAGGGGACCATGGGAGTCGTCACCTGGGCCAGCTTGAAGTGCCGCCAGGCCACCCAATTCAGCCGAACCCTCCTCGTGCCCTCCCAGAGCCTGGAGCCCCTCCTCCGCTTGAGCCGGGAGGCGGCCCGGGTGCGGCTGCCGGACCACTGCTTTCTCGTGAACGCCCTCAACCTCGCCGCTCTTCTCGCCCGCGAGCCCAAGGAAATCGCCGCCCTGCGAGATCGGCTCCCGCCGTGGATCCTGGTCGCGAGCTTCGAAGGCTACGGAGAGCTCCCGGAGCAGAAGGTCGCCTGGCAGGAGGCGGACTTCCGCGAGATGGCCGTCCGGGCCGGGTGTGAGCCGGTCGAGGCTCTCTTCGGGGCGAGGGGCGACGAGCTCGGTGCGATCCTCTCGGGCCCGTCGGCGGAACCGCACTGGAAGGCCGCCTACAAAGGGGGATGCCGGGACGTCTTCTTCCTGACCACGTTGGACAAGACCCCGGGGTTCATCGAAGCCGTGTCGGCCCTCTCCGGTTCCCGGCAGGTCCCGTGGACGGACGTGGGCGTGTACCTCCAACCCGTGGTCCAGGGCACGAGCTGCCACTGTGAGTTCGACCTGTACTTCGACCCGGCGAAGGATGCCGAGAACGAGCAGGTTCGCCGGCTCGCGGAGGACTGCGCGGAGACCCTGTCCCGGAAGGGTGCCTTCTTCTCTCGCCCCTACGGCCCCTGGGCGAAGCTCGCGTACGGCCACCGCGGAGACGCCACCGACTTGCTCCGGAAGGTGAAATCCGTCTTCGATCCGAATCAAATCCTGAATCCAGGGCAACTGTGTTTCTGAGCTGACCGAGGGAGGCATCGATATGGCCTTGCAGGAGTTCGTCCACGATATGCAGCGGTGCTCCAGGTGCTCCTACTGCAAATGGATCCCGTACGAGAACTGGGGGGACGTCGAGTTCACCAAGGGGTGTCCTTCGGCCGCCCGCTACAACTGGCACGCCTACGCGGCCGGCGGGAAGTTCAACATGGCCTACTCCTTCCTGAATGGGCGAATCGACTACTCGGACGCCTTTCAGGACGCCGTCTTTCGATGTCTGATGGACGGAAATTGTGACGTCTCCTGCAAAGTGGTTCAGGACATCGAGCCCTTGGAGCACATGCAGGAGCTCCGCATCCGCTTCGTCGAAGACGGCGAAGGGCTGCTCCAGCATCTGCCCGTCATCGAGGGCCTGAAAAAGGAAGACAACATGATGCAGGCCAAAAAGGCCGACCGCGGCAACTGGGCTGCGGGGATCGCAGTCAAGCGGCTCGACCGCGAGAAAGCGAAGGTCGCCTTTCGAGCCGGCTGCCGGTACGCCTACGACGAGGAGCTCTGGCCCGTGGTGCGGGGTGGCCTCCAACTCCTCCTCGACGCGGGCGTCGACGTGGGCATCTGGGGCGAGGAAGAGGTGTGTTGCGGGGGGCGCTCGTACCAGTGGGGCTACGCCAACGAGATCGTCAAATACGCAGACCACACGCTGGAGGCGCTTCGGGCCGCGGGCGTGGAGACGCTCGTCAATCCGTGCTCCGATTGCTTCCAGGCCTACAAGGTCCTGTACGACAAGATCGGCAAGAAGCCCCCGGTCGAGATCCTGCACCTTACGGAGTACCTCCATCGGCTCATCCAGAACGGCACCCTGAAGCTGACGAAGGATGTCCCGATGACGGTCACCTACCACGACCCGTGCCACCTGGGGCGCCTCGCCGAGCCGTGGGTCCACTGGAAGGGCAAGGAGATCAAGGTCATGGGGCAGGTGATCTGCCACGACCCGCCGAAGAAGTACCGGCGGGGGGCTCGCGGCGTCTACGACGTCCCGCGGGAGATCCTGAAGGCGATCCCCGGCCT
>JACRCS010000030.1 GCA_016218905.1 Deltaproteobacteria bacterium | reverse complement strand
TTCGTGGGGCTCATCGGATTCGTCGGCTTGATCGTCCCGCACGGGGCGCGGCTCCTCTCGGTGGTCGCGAGGAGGCGCGAGCAGGTCGAGGCGACCGAGGCCGAGCGGCTCAAGATTCTGCGCGAGGTGGTCGCGGGCGTCTCGCACGAGGTGAACAACCCGCTCGCGGCGATCCTCATGTGCGCGGAAGCGTTGGAGAGGCGGTGCGACGATCCCGGTTACGTGCTCGAGAAGAGCCGGGTCATCCAGGAGAACGTCCTCCGGATCCGGGACATTTTGCAACGGCTCGAGCGGATCCGGGTCCCCTCGTCGAAACCGTACGTCGCACAAGAGCGGATCCTCGACCTCGGCACCCGGGACAAGGGCTGATCGAATGGCCTTCGTGAACTACTCGACCCGCGAGATCAACGTGAAGATCGTCTACTGCGGGCCGGGACTCTCAGGAAAGACGACCAATCTCCAGCTCCTGCACGACCGCGCACCGGCCAAGGCCAAGGGCCGGCTCATCAGCCTCGCCACCGAGACCGAGCGGACCCTCTTCTTCGACTTCCTTCCCATGAACGTCGGCACCCTGGGCGGGTTCCAGGTGCGCCTGCACCTCTACACCGTCCCGGGCCAGATCTTCTACGAAGCCAGCCGGAGGCTGATCCTCAAGGGAGCCGACGGCGTCGCCTTCGTGGCCGACAGCGACCCCCTCCGGCTGGACGCCAACGCCGAGTCCATCCGCGACCTCGAGCGGCACCTGAGAGAGCACCGACTCTCCCTCGCCAGCCTTCCCGCCGTGATCCAGTACAACAAGCGCGACCTCCCGGACGCCGTAGCGGTCGAAGAGATCCGTCGCGCGCTCCTGAACGGCAACGCCTCCCTGCCGGAGTTCGAGGCCGTGGCGGCCAGGGGAAAGGGAGTCTTCGAGACGCTCAAAGAGCTCGCCCGCCGCTGCCTGGTGGAGCTCAAGAAGTAAGAAATCCTCCGGCCGCGCCCCACCCGGTAGAAACGCAGTTCCGTTTGACCTTCCTCAAAAGTGGAGGTGAACTTCCCACCTTTTCCAGTCCTCCAAAGCCAGCTCCCGGGAGGCGGCTCCGTGTATTCGCTGGTGGCCGGCACGCCATCCTTCTACCAGTGGGACGGGTGGAATATGTGCGGACCGTGGCTGGGCGGCTATCAGCCGGCAGGCTCGTCCGAACCTTCCGGGGGCTGGACCTGGGTCACGGGTGAGTCGTGGAACTATTCCCACTGGAGCGGGGGAGAGCCGAACAACTGGGGCGGCGGGGAGAACTACCTCCAGTTGTTCAACGGGGTGAATTGGAACGACAACGGCCCCTGGCAAGAACCCGGCTATATCGTCGAATGGGACCGCAACCCGGTGCCCGAGCCGGGCACGATGGTGCTGCTCGGGAGCGGGCTCATCGGGCTTCTTGGATTTGCGAGGCGCCGGAAGAAGTAGCCTGATCCTCGTCTCCGATTCGGCGGCCGCTCGTCCCCGGGGGCGGCGGTCTTGCTTGCATGGAGGAGTTGCCCGCCGAAGGCTTTTGCCTTGACGTGTGCCGTTGCCTGTGGGTATGAGCGCGCATGTGGTGGTGCCGTCGCGTCGTTTGAGGCCCATCGTCCCTGGGAACATCAACAAGGAGGATCGTTATGGAGAAGAGAATGATTCGTAAAGTCGTGATGGTTCTCGTTGCCGTGGTTGCCGGGTTGGGCGTCTTTGGTTTTGCCCATGCAGGATCGGTGACCTTGACGCTGGAGCAGTCTTCCCTGAACAACGTCGATGATGCAGCAGGGCGCTGGCAGCATGAAGGGGGCGCGGTCTTCAACGGACAGGAAGCCATTGGCCATTACGCAGCTACGAGGCGGGTGACCTGGGGAGGTACGGACGCCGACAACACTGCGATGTTGACCCTGACGATCTTTGTCACGGGGGAATATCCGCCGCAGAACATCACGCTCCAGGGTTCCCACGATTACTCGAGCGGTAACTATATCGGCAGCGTCAGCGCGGCTTCTTCGCACTATCACGGCCTGATCGGGGCAGACATCCGGGGAAGTGTCGCGTCGGAGACCTTGCAGATAAACTGGTAGAGGGTCAGGTAGGTTCGGAGACGAGGGCAGGCGCGGGCTCTGTGTGCCCTCAGTTCGACGGACGGGCGGCAGCCGAGAGGCCTGCCGCCTTCTTCGTCTGCGGGACGGCAATGCCACGGCGGCAGATACCCTCCGTTTCGCTCTGACCCACGAACTTCGCGCCACCGCTTCCGCCACGGCGCTTCGCTTCCCCCTCGATTGACACCCCTCCTCCCGTGGTTAAGCTCGGGTTTCCTCCCGGCGTCCGGAGCCCACATGGAATACCTTCGCTCTCTGGACTGGAAGCGGCTGCGCGAGATGATGGTCCGGCGGCAGATCCGGGACCGTGGGGTCGCGGACCCTCGGGTCCTGGAGGCGATGGCTCGCGTGGAGAGGCACCGGTTCGTGCCCGAGAACGTGCAGGATTCCGCGTACGACGATACGCCCCTACCCATCGGCTACGGTCAGACCATCTCCCAGCCGCTGATGGTGGCCCTCATGACCGAAGCGCTCCGCTTGCGTGGAGGAGAGAAGGTACTGGAAGTCGGCACGGGCTCGGGCTATCAGGCGGCGGTCCTCGCCGAGATCGGCTGCACGGTCTTCACGGTGGAGCGAGACCCCGTCCTCGCCGAGAACGCTCGAACCCGCCTCCGGGAGCTGGGTTACGGCTCGGTGTACGTTTCCCACGGCGACGGCACCCTCGGTCTCCCCGACGAGGCCCCCTTCCAGGGCATCATCGTCACGGCCGGAGGACCGAGGGTGCCGGAGAGCCTCAAGGCGCAGCTCGATCCGAGGGGCGGCACCCTGGTCATCCCCGTCGGCGAGATGGGGTACCAGGAACTGCTCAGGATCCGGCGTGACGGTGAGACCTACCGCGACGAGAACCTGGGCGGATGCCGATTCGTCCGGCTCGTCGGCCACGAAGGGTGGCCGGAGTAGACGTCGCGGCAACCTCCTCCCGAAGCCTGCAAACCAGCCCTCGGCGAGTCCCCTCCGAACCCTCACGAATCGCTACGCTTTTCAAACTCCGCGATTCGGCACACGATCTGCCGCCCCGCGCGGCCCACGGAAGGCCCGATTGCGCAGGGACGGCGCCCCGTCCTCATCCCTCCCGTCACTCCATGGGCTCCGGGATGCACTCCCAGCGTGGGTGCGTGCGAGCCGTGGCAGTTGGCCACGAGCCTTCGATCCAGGTTGGGTTCGCCATCGCGACACTGGAGATAAGGAAGAGACGGCTTT
This sequence comes from Deltaproteobacteria bacterium, assembly GCA_016218905.1. The sequence continues at coordinate 1,227 of JACRCS010000030.1, read as the reverse complement.
CCGGGCGCGCTGAACAGTTGCCTGTTGCCTCCAGATTATGAGCCCTTAGACCGAAATGGCACGCCGTCCGTTGACTAGGGACCTCTCCGAAGTAAAAACCACCTTGCGTTGTTCATGCACAACGGATATAACCCTCGCCCAACTGCAAAGACCACTTGCGCGAGGAGACTGCGATGGACAAGAAACTGCTCCTTCAGATGACGACCGACATCGTGGCATCGCACGCTTCGGTCAACGAGCTTTCTCAAACCGATTTGCTCGGCGAGATCGAGCTCGTTTTTAGAAAGCTTTCAAGTCTCGCGGGTGGGGCCGAAGTTGAAGAGATGCCGGTGGAAGAGCCAGAGCCCGCCCCGGAGAAGGAGCTCAAGCCGGCGGTTCCGTTCGAAGCAGCCTTCGGGGCCGACAAGGTATTTTGCATGGTGTGCGGACAGGGCATGAAGACCCTGAAGAGACATCTGGCGACGGCGCACCAGATGAAGCCGGGCCAGTACCGGAAGGCCTTCGGCATCCCTGCGGGTACCCCCCTCGTCGCCCGCAACTACTCGGAGGCCCGCAAGCGGATGGCCGCCGACCTGAACCTCGCCGAGCGGCTCGTGAAGGCGCGGGCGGCGCGGGGCAAGAAGAGGGGATGAGAGCTCGGGCCGCGTGGGAGGCGTACCAGAAGCCGAAAATGGGGAACGAGAAGTTGAAAACATGGTCGTAGAGGACCACTAGAGACCCCTCGGCCCCCCCGGGGTCTGGGGGGCCTTCAACCCCTCGTCGTCGGCCTGGTGATGCCGTGAAGATGCAGAGCCCGGTCTCGTAAGGGACCGGGCTCGTGTTGCTCTGAGTATTCTCGGCTGCGAGAGCAGCGTGAGTCGATAGCCGGGCTCGGGCGTGTCGGCGGGTCACTCAAGGGGGCTCTCGATTCGCGGGGGCCACCCATTCCCACGAGCGGTTCAGCCCTCATCCATGAGTACCAAGCCCACGGTGAACTTTTCCGACGAAAGGACGCGCGAGGCCGCTGCCCTGCCGGCCACGCTCCCTCGCGGACAACGGCAGAGAGTTCACCTCCCAAGCGTGTCGCGAGACCGGTGCCCGCCTCGGGATCTCCATTCGAGTGGTGAAACCCAGAACTGGTAGCGTAGGCTACTGACGTCGGGCCTCCCCTCTCGTATCCTTGAGCCATCGAATCCTCCAGCCGTCTTCTCCCCCCATGCGTGTAAGGAGGTCACCGATGGACGTGAA
>JACRCS010000407.1 GCA_016218905.1 Deltaproteobacteria bacterium | reverse complement strand
GCAGCAAACAGGCGGCGAGCCCGCTCGTCCAGCGCCGGGCTGAGCAGGTCAAATCGCCGCTTCAGCGCGTCCTCGTCCATGGAGCGCAGGATACCGCGAAAACAAAACTTTTGCGCCCTTTATTTCGTAACGGCCCCTAACGGTATCCTGCTCGATTGGGCGAACTTCCCCGGCACGCCCAGCGGGACCACGAACGACGCGAACGACGTCGTCTTCACCGTGAGCGGCGCCACCGCGACGGGCACGATCCTCGGCACCAATCTGCAGACGAACAACACCATGGCGGACGACCTGGTGATCCTCTCGAACGGGACCTCGGTGATGGAGACCCAGGTGGTGACCCTCACCGGTTCCCTCGCCCTTGGCGGCGCGCCGGCGAACGTCACCTACCTGACCCCGCAGGCGTACGCTCCCGGCACCAGCCACACGTGGAGCATCAACGGCTCCCAGTTCGTGGTCCCGTACCTCCACACGAACACGAACCGCGGCACCTACGTGCTGATCAACAACACCTCCAGCAACGTGGCCGAGATCACCGTCGACGTCACCGGCGACTCCGGCAAGGTGGCGGGCGGCACCACTACCGCCACCCGGCTCGACCTCGGGACGGTCGCCGCCAACTCCACGCGCCTCATCGAGCCCGCGCAGATCAACGCTGCCCTGCCCGCGGCTTTCCTGAGTGCGAACAACCGGTTCATGGGCAAATTCACGGTCAACGCTCCGGTGGCGAGCGTGTTCGCGACGGCCTTCCAGAATGAGCCCTCGAACGGCACCAAGCGGCCCATCCCCGTCCTGACGCCCGCCAACAACGTCGGCGGCCTCACGGGCGCCGGAGCCTGGAAGGAATAAGTCCAGCCGACAGGGAAACTCCTTCGGCACCGCAAGGCCTCAGCGAGGGCAGCCCACGGGCTGCCCTCGCTTTTTCCATGGGACCTGCGAGGGGACGTAGTTAGGGACCTGCGAGGGGGATAGTTAGGTCCGTAGGTTGGCCTCGCGAACCGAGGGGCTCACAAGGGGGCATTCCTTCCGCGATCCCCAGATCAGCTCTCGTCATAGGCCTTGAGGAAGCTTCGGTCCGAAGTTACTCGTCCCGCGCGCCGTTTATCCTTTCGAGGACGCCCGCAAAGGCGGTCAGCTCCTCCCGAATCGCCTCGAAGGTCGGTGCAAGCCCGCGAACAAGTCTCTCGACCCGATCGGCGTCGAACTCAAAGGCGTAGATATTTCGGACGACGTGCCGAAAACTCAGGTATTCCTGAAGCCGAGCGGCGGTTTCCCCGGAGATGACCTTCGGCCGAATCTCATAGTTCCACTCCTTCCTTCTCGATCCGCTCCAAGAGGGAGGGGCGGCAGAGGGCCGCATCGACCAGGTTCACCTCCAGGTCGCCACCGAGCTCCAACATCTCGCCTATGGCCGAGAAAGTCTCTTCGGGCGCAAGGCCCCATGCCGCAAGGTCCACGTCGGAGCGGGCATGGAAGCCGGCCGGCCTCACGAGGGAGCCGAACAAGACCACCCGGGCCGCGCCATATCGAGACCTGAGCACGTGCGCACAGGAACGCGCGACTTCCCAAGCGGTGCGCGTTCGAACGGCCAGGGCCCGCTTCTCCTCTTCCTCACGGCGAAAAAGGGTCTGCCGGTACCGGATGAGTTCCTCTGGGCTCGGTTCTTCGATCATGGGAGTCCCGTCCTCATGAAGTCCGAATACGATTGTAGCGCAAGGTTCGAACCACGGAAAACGACACCTGGGTCTGGACGTGCGAGCACCAAAGAGGGAACAGGGGAAGACGCGGGATGAAGCGCGCCTGCGGGGCCGTCTTTGGTATCCTGACAAGCCTCTCTCGGAACCACCCCTATCCTTGCACCGAGCGCCGCGACTCCTGTAATCTGGTGTATACGTCGTAGACAGGAGAGGCAGGACCGTGGCGAGCGCGGGGAAGAGCGTGAGAGTTGACCCTGAGACGGCCTCGGAGCTGGAACGGCTGTCCGCTGGGCGTCGCACCACCCTGTCGGCCCTCGCCGCCGAGATGCTATCAGAAGGCGTGAAGATGCGCCGATGACCGGGCATCCTCTTCGCCGACGGCCCCGCGGGCCGGAGGGCGAGGGTCGAGGGCACGGGAGTGGAGGTGTGGGAGGTGATCGCGTCCTACCTCGCCCTCGGAAGGGACGAAGAGAGGCTCCGCGAAGCCTATCATTGGCTGTCGGGGCGCCAACTCCTGGCCGCCCTCGGCTACTACCGAGCCTATCCGAAAGAAATCGACGAACTCATCCGCTCCAACCGGAGAGAGGGTGCCACCGAGCGGAGGGACGATTTGGCCTTCGCGCGCCGCCTCTCCCGGTGAAGCTGCTCCTCGATGAAGACCTGAGCCCTCGGATCTCGGAGGCGCTCCGGAGAGCCGGAGTCGACGCCGTGAGCGTCCACGAGTTGGGACGCCAGGGGCTCTCCGATCGGGAGCAGCTCGCCTACGCCTCGGCCGAGGATCGGTGCCTCGTGACGAGGAATCGGAACGACTTCCTGCTCCTCACCCGTGAGTTCTTCGATCGGGGAGAACCCCACCGGGAGTCCTCGTCTCTCCTCGATCCTGCCGCCCGACCAGTTCGGCCGGATCGCAACGGCCATCGCAAGTTATCTGGAACGCTACGGCGGAAGACCTTCCGACTTCCTCTTCGACTTCGTGACGGAACCCGCAGTCTGAACTGCACCATCGTCCGGAGATCGGCCCTCCTCGCGTGGGCCGGATCCAGCGACACTTGCTCTTCCATGCCATAACGCGATACCTTCCTCGAATCATTCCAGTCTGCCCGAACGCCAACCGTTACGTGCTGAACTCCAGAGCCTGAGTTGGAGACTAGAGACTTGAACGGAAGTCCGCGCGTCAAGGCGCCGAAGGAGGACGGCGGGTTCTCGGCCGTCCGGAGCGGCGCTGTCCGGGGCGTCCGGTGGACCACGATCTCGGCGGGGGCCAGCGCCGCCCTCGCCTTCGTCCAGACGATGATCCTCGCTCGGCTGCTGACCCCAACGGACTTCGGCCTGATGTCGATGCTGCTCGTCGTCACGGGCTTCGGCCAGCTTTTCTCGGATATGGGAGTCTCCAACGCGACCATCTACCGGCAGGACGTAGCCGAGGAGAGCCTCTCGAGCCTGTTCTGGATGAACATCGCCTGCGGTGCGTGTTTCTGCGGGATCCTTCAACTCGCCGCACCCCTCGTCGCCGTCGGTTTCTCGGAAGCTCGTTTGGAGGAGCTTCTACGGATCGTGGCGCTCTCTTTCCTCGTCATTCCAGTCGGGCAACAGTGCGAAGCCCTATTGAAGAAAGAGCTCCGGTTCGACATCGTCGCCGGCGCGAGTGTCGGCAGTTCTGCGGTGCAACTGCTTGCCTCGGTGGCGGGGGCCTTAGGGGGGCTCGGCGTGGGATCGCTGGTCCTCGGATATATCTGCGGGGCCCTGGCCCGGGTGGTTGTGCTGGTGGGGAACTCTTTCCGTACCCACCGGCCCAGGCTACACTTCGCTTGGGCAGATCTGAGGGGCTACCTCTCGTTCGGCGTCTGCCAGATGGTCGACCAGGGGGCGAATTACGCGAACAACAACATCTCTCAGGTGTTGATCGGTGCGATGCTGGGCCCAAAGGCGCTCGGTTACTTTACGCTCGCCAACGAGCTGGCGTTTCGACCGGCCCAGCTCATCACCCCCGTCGTCACGCGGGTCTTGTTCCCGGTCCTCGCCCGGCTTCAGACAGTACCGGCGCTGGCGCGGAGGACGTACTTCCGGGCCCTCCAAACGCTGTGCACGGTGAACGCCCCTGTGGCCCTGGGGATGGCGGCGGTGGCCTCGCTGTTGATCCCGGTCCTCTACGGAGAGCAGTGGGGACCCAGCGTGCGACTGGCCGAGATTCTGGCGCTGGTGTCGCTCCTCCGATCCACCGGGAGCCCGGTGGGCGCGCTCCTGTTGGCGAAGGGTAGGACCGACCTGGGCATGTACTGGAGCCTCTCCAAATTGACGCTGCAGCCGCTCCTCCTCTACGGGTTCGTGTCCCGGTGGGGCGCTTACGGCGCGGTGCTCGCCCTGCTCGGCTTCCAGGCCGTGATGAGCGCGCTCTCGTACCGCCTCCTGCTACGCCGGCTCCTGGGTCCCTGCGCCCGAGATCTCTACCGCAGCATCGTGCGCCCCCTCTGCCTGTCGCTGCTGATGGCCGGAGCGGTCTGGGGCGCAAAGGCGCTCTCGTCCGACTTCGCGGCCGGGACATCGCTGATCCTGTGCCTCTGCGTCGGCCTGGGCTCGTACATGGGGCTCCTCATCGCCACCAGAGATCCCGCGCTGGATCAGGCCCGCGAGTTGATCGGTCTTCGGCGATGCGCATAGCCCTGGTCAACAGCGTGATCTTGAACGGTGGCGACGCCGCGATCGTGTACGGCACCTGCGACGCGATCCGGAGCGCGTGCCCCGGGGCCGCCGTGACCGTCTACGCGCGGGATCACGCCGCCGCGTCGCCGCACTATCCGGATCTATCGCTGGAGCCGATGCTCCAGGACCACTGGCCGCGGCAACGGCACGCCTCGGCTCTGCTTCGCCGGAGCTACCCTACCCGGAGCCGGCTTCGCCTCACGACCCCGGGGGAGCGCTCGTTCGTGGACGACTTGGCTCGTTACGACGCGCTGGTCTACTGCGGAGGCGGGTACGTGAACGATCTCTACTCCACGGACGTGCTCTTCCGCCTCTTCTCGGAGTCGCTGCAGACGGGCCGCCCGCACATGGCGTACGCTCATTCCGTGGGTCCGTTTCGGCGGGATCGCACCGCCCGGCGGGCCGCCGGCCTGCTCAGCCGCTTCGACGCCGTGACGACGCGAGACCGGCATAGCTTGGAGCTGCTGCGGGGGCTGGACGCGGCGCCGAGTTTGCTGGAGTGGACGGCCGATGCCGCCTTCGCCATGCGCGTCCACGACGAGGCCGAGCTGAGCGCAGGGGAGCGCCAGGCCCTCGAGACCATCCGCGAGCATCGCCACCGGGGACAAGGGGCGCCGCTGCTGCTGCTGAGCGCCCGCCCCTGGAGATTCCCGGGTACGACGGACGCGGAGCGGCTCGCCGCGCGCTATCGAGTCGAGCTGGTCCGGTTCCTGCGGCTGGTCTTGGAGACGACGCCGTGGCGGCTCTGCTTCCTCTCGACCTGCCAGGGCCGCGAGGGCTACGGCTTCGATGACGCCGCGTTCGCAAGGGGACTGGCAGCGGAGGTCCCGACCGCGTTCTCGGAGAGGCTCCTGGTCGTCGATGCACCCTTCCATCCCCGCAGCTATCCTCGCGTCGTCGCCCTCTGCGCCGATGCGGTCGTCAGCATGCGGATGCACTTCGCGATCTTCGCGATCTTGGCGGGCGTGCCCGTGATCCCCATCGCCTACGAACAGAAGACGAGGGAGCTGGCCTCGCAGACGGGGTTGGAGCACCTCTGCTTCGACGTGGAAGACTTCGTGGCCGAAGATCTGGTCGGCGCTCTGGCGCGGCTCTCGACAGAGCCGGACGCGACGGGCCACCGTTTGCGTGAGGCCCGAAACGCGCTGGAGGTGCGCTCCCGCCGGAACGCGGAGATCCTCTGCGGGCTCGCCGGCGCGGCGGGGGCTTGAGAGCGTGCGCATCGCTATCGTGGCACCGTACTGGAACCCACCCGTCTTCCGGGGGGGGATCAGCCGCGTCGTCTTCGAGTTGCGGCGGGTCTGGCTCGCGGCTGGACACCACGTGGCGGTCTTTTCGCCCGAGGCCCGTCACCGCCCCTCGGAGGCGGTCTACCGGGTACCCATACCCGGGATGCCCATGCGGGCCCTGTGGGTCTCCTTCTATCTGGCCGCTACGGGAAAGCTGGCGAACTACGACGTGGTCTTTCCGCAGAGCGCCCTCTTCGCGTTTTTCGTCGACAGGAGCGGCTGCGTACCGTTCGTTCACACTCTCAGCTCCGCAGAAGCGCTGGGCGAGCCCTGGCGGGTCTGGCGCCGGCTCTACCCGGCGCTCGAGACGGCCGCGCTCCGAAAGCTCAGAAGGGTGGTCACCCTGTCTGAAGATTCGGTGCGCGGGCTGGTGGAACGGCACAGAGTGGCTCCGGCAGCGATCTGTAAGATTTCGAACGGGGTGGACCCCGAGAGGTTTTCGCCCGCGCCAGCCGGGGCGCGGAGCGGCTTTACGGTCGTTGCTGCGGGTCGCTTCATCCCCCGAAAGCGCTTCGACCTCCTGCTTCGAGCTTTTGCGCGGGTACAGTCTTCGTTTCCCGCGTCCAAGCTCGTCCTGGCGGGCGAGGGGGAGCTCGGCCCTCGTCTTCGCGAGCTGGCGCAGGACCTGGGGCTTGGGGAGGCCGCTGTGTTCCCGGGCTTGCTCGATGAGGAGGGAATGCTGGCACTGTACCGCGGGGCCGATGTCTTCGCGCTCCCGTCGGACGCGGAGGGGATGCCCATGGTGGCGCTCGAGGCGCAGGCTTGCGCCCTTCCGGTGGTAGTGGGGCCGTTTGCGTCGGCCCCGGAAGTCGTACGGGACGGCGTGACCGGGTTCGTCGTGGAAGGCGGCGAGGACGCGTGGGCCGAAGCTCTCGGCCGGCTCGCGTCGGATGCGAGGGGGCGGGCGGCCATGGGTGCCAGTGCCCGAGCGCACATAGAAAAGGAGTTCGGCTGGAATCGGGCAGCAGAACAGATCCTATCGTGCTTTCGAGAGGCTACGCGTGAGTAGCACGACCGCTTCCACGGCCGATCGTCTCGAATCCCTCGTAGCCTTGGGACGGAGGGTCTTGTTCGCCACGCTCTGCCTCACGGTCTTTGTGCCGCGGGTGCGCGTGGGATCGGTGGAGGTCAGCCTCGACGACGCCCTGGCGGCCGCTCTCGTCCTCGTTTGCGCCGGGACCTCCCTCCTCGAACGATCGCGGAAACCGGAGAGCCGCCTCTGGCTCGCCTTGACCTGGTGGGCAGTTCTGGCCTCAGGCCTGGTGTTCGGAATCCTCTGCTCGCACGAGTACCTGGGCCACGTGGTGCTGCCGACGGAGATGTGGCAGTACGTCAAGCGCATGGTCTTCTTCTACGTCGCCTTGCTGCAGGTTGTCCGGGGAGTGCCGCTTCGCTTCGTCTACAGAACCCTCGCCGCGACGGTCAGTGTCGCCCTCCTGGCGGGACTCCTCCAGTGGGTCTATCCCCCGGTGGGTGCTCCCCTCGCCCGGACCTACGGACGCACGGAGAGGCAGATCGAGAACGCCATTGACCGGGCCGCCGAGTCGAGCCGAGTCCTCGGGATCGCGGGCAACTCCATCGCCTGGGGCGGCTTTTCGATGTTCGGCACGGCTCTCGGACTGGCGGGGCTCGTAGTGCGCCGGCAAGGCCCGGCACGGCGCGGACCGCTGAAGCTTGCCGCCTCGGCCGCACTCGCCGTTCTCGGCAGCTGGAACGTGATCTTGTCGGCGTCGCGGTCGGCTTTGGGGGGGTGGGCGGTGCTCGTCTTCGGGGCTCTGCTCCTGGGAACGTACCTGAGGAGACGGAAGGCGGTCTTCCTGATCCGTTCGTTCGCCGCGGCGACCCTCCTCGCGACGGCGACCGTCGTGCTCCTGGGGAACCGGCTCGTCTTCTTCGCCTATCGCTGGTCCGTCCTGGGCTCTCAGCTTTCGTCCGGAAGCGGGAGAGCGGATGAGGTCGTGCGATCTCTCGCGCTCCTGGATAGCTTCCCTGCTTGGGCTTTCGGGGTAGGTAAATCATTCTTGAGCTCAATGGTCCGATATACGGAGGTCGAACCCGTGTACCTGCTTGCTGCCTACGGTCTCATTGGTCTTCTCCTCCGCTACGGCATCCTGGGTTACATCTTCTGGTGCGGGCTCAAGGGTCTGCGCCACAGTGAACCGTCGGCGCGAGTGCTGAGCGCAGCAACCGTTCTCACGGTCTGCGGGTACGGAGTCTTCTCAGTGGGATTCTTCTTTTTTCAGGAAATCTATGTCGGGCTGCTTCCGTGGCTGCTCTTCGGAGCGACGGTCGGCCTTCGTTCGCTCCCGTCCCCTCGACCGTCGGTCCACAGGTCGGAGGCACGCCTCCTCAAAGGCGCACTGGTCTCTGCAGCCCTTCTCCTCCCCACGGCGGCCCACCCGGCCGAGCGTCCGCCGTTGCCGTCACCGATCATCCTTTCGTACGGCTGGCCGGCAGCAGCGCACGGCAAACGTATAGACCTGCCGTCGGTCAACGTCTTCGACCTGTTGCCGGAACAAGGGACAAGGGCCGGTCGAGAGGAGCAGCTGGCTCTCGGGAACTTGATCCTCAACCGCGTGTATCCCTTCCGCTCGGGCAAGCAGGCGCTCAGGAGCGAAGCCGAAGTATTGGAGAACCTGCTGAGCCAGTTGTCCAGCGGCGCCGGTGTGATAATCGATGAAGCCGTCGGAAGTAAGCCCATGGGGGACAAACGGGACCTCTTGATCCGGGTACTCCGAGAAGCTCGGCGGCGGTTTCCCGACAAGTACATCTTCGTCTGGGGTAGTTCGGTATGGCAGGAGCAGAACGTACCGCTCTTGCGCGTGATCCGAGACGAATGCGACATCTTTATTCCCGAGCTATACCTGTCGGAGCAGGAGGGACGAGGAGGGTTCGTGCTGTTGCGGCAGAGGCTGGAGCAACTTGAGAGACAGGCTCCGGGCATCCTCGGGAAGACCGTTGCAGGCCTCGGCCTCTTCCCGAAGATGGAAGACGACCCTTCCATCTCGATGGCCGACCACCTCACCCAACAACTGGTGTTCCTCTCCGGTGAGCCTCTGTGGAGCACGCTGCGAGGCATCGCGATCTATGCACCTACCTACGGTGACCGGGAGACGCTACGCAAAGTAGACGCGGCGATACGAACAAGGCTGATGCGGTGATGAAGCGGGTCTGCCATTTCACCTCGGTGCACTCTCCCCAAGACACGCGCATCTACCACAAGGAGTGCCGGAGCTTGGCCCGCAGGGGGTACGAGGTCCACCTCGTCGCTCCGATGACGGGCCCATCTCGGGAGCAGGACGGGGTGTTCCTGCACCCGGTGCTAGCCGGAAGGAGCCGCGCCGCGCGGATGACTCGCACGGCCTTTGATACAGTGCGACAGGCTCGAGCGCTGAACGCGAGCCTCTATCATTTCCATGACCCGGAGCTCCTGCCCTACGCACTTGCGCTGCTGCAAGGCAAGCCGATGGTGTTCGACGTGCACGAGCACGTCGCGCTGCAGCTCCGAAACAAGGAGTGGCTCCCCGCAAGGGAGCTCGCGTCCCGGGTGTACGCCGGCCTGGAGATGTTCCTGACGAAAGGCCGAGTCCGGCTGGTGCTCGCCGAAGAGTCGTACTTTGAAGCTTATCGGCGGGCTGACCCGCGCGCCTGCGTTGTCCTGAACTACCCCATCGTAAACGGCAGCAGGGCGCCAGCCAGCCACCGAGCCTCGCCCGCTCGGCTGGTTTACCTCGGCACGGTCGCTCGGAAGCGCGGGATCAACGAGATGCTCGAGACCGTTCGCCTCCTGTTGGACCGAGGCCATGCAGTGACGTTCGACTGCATCGGCCCGTTCCCGGCGAAGGACGAACAACATTGGTTCGCGCGGGCCGCAGAGCTTCGTCTCGGGGACCGGGTGCGCTTCCACGGCCGCCTCGACCAGCCGGAGGCGATGCGGATCGTCGAGCGCGCATCCGTCGGGTTTTGCCTCCTCCACCCGGATCCGAACTACGTTCGGTCGTATCCGACCAAGGCATTCGAGTACATGACGGCCGGCATTCCCTTCGTCCTCTCGAACTTTCCCTTCTACGAGGAACGCATCGGCACGGCTCGCTGCTGCGTCTTCACGGATCCCCTCGATCCGGCACAGACGGCCGATGCCGTGGCGGGGCTCTTGGGCGATCCGGAACGCGCCAGGCAAATGGGGGAACGGGGGCGCAAGGCGGTGCTCGAGCGGTTCTGCTGGGCGTCCCAGGAGCGCGGGCTCTTAGCGCTCTACGACGAGCTGATCGGGCCTCCCTCCTGAGCAGGCACAAAACGCACGCGACGGAAAGCACCCCGAGAAGGCGAGGGCCGAAGGTGAGCATCTCTCCGAGGGATCTCGTATGCACATTCTCTACATCCACCAGTACTTCGTGCCACCGGACGGTAAGGGCGGCACTCGGTCCTACGAGATGGCGAGGAGGCTGGTAAGAGCCGGTCACCAGGTGACTCTGCTCACCTCCAGCGCCTTCTTCCCGAAACACTACAATTTGGACGGGGAGGTCTCCCGGCTCGAGTGCGACGGGATCCAGCTCGTTGTGGTGCGGATACCCTACTCGAACAAGCTGTCGTTTCGCCGCCGACTTCTCGTCTTCGTCGAGTTCGCCTATAGAGCCAGCGTGCTCGCCGCCGGCGTTGAAGGCATCGACCTGGTCTTCGCCACGAGCACGCCCCTGACGATCGCGATCCCGGGCATCGTCGCGAAGTCGCGGCGACGGGTCCCCATGGTCTTCGAAGTGCGCGACCTCTGGCCCGAGATTCCGATCAGCCTGGGAGCGATCCGCAATCCCTTGCTCATCTGGGCGAGCAAGGCTCTGGAGCGTTGCGCCTATCGGAGCTCGGCCCGCGTCGTGGCGCTCTCCCCCGGCATGCGCGACGGGGTGGCGCGGGCCGGATATCCGGCCGAGCGGGTGACCGTCATCCCCAACAGCAGCGACGTGCAGAACTTCGACGTTCCGGATACGGCCGGCCAACAGTTCCTCTCCGAGCACCCCTACCTGAAGCGGGGGCCCCTCGTCACCTACACCGGAACGCTGGGGGTGGTGAACAACGCCCGGTACTTCGTCGACATCGCCGAGCGCATGCTCCTGCTGGACCCGGACGTGACGTTTCTCATCGTGGGCGACGGGCATGAGCACGCCAACGTCCGCTTGGCGGCACAGGCCGCGGGTGTGTTCGAGAAGAACCTGTGGATGCTCCCGCCGCTGCCCAAGAACGAAATCCCGAAGGTGCTCTCGGCGACGACGCTCGGGAGCTCGTTCTTCATAGACAACCCGGTGCTCTGGCACAATGCGGCCAACAAGTTTTTCGACTCGCTCGCCGCAGGGCGGCCCATCGTCCTAAACTACGAGGGTTGGCAGGCCGAGCTGGTCCGACAGCGCAAGGCGGGCGTGGTGGTCCCTCCGAATGACCCGGTCACGGCGGCGCGGCTGATCCAGGAGTTCGTGCGGGACGAACACCGGCTGAGACAGGGAAGACAGGCTGCGCGGGAGCTCGCCATGAACGAGTTCAACAGAGACATATTGGCCGAAAAGCTGCGCCGGGTGCTCGAAGAGGCAGCGCGGGAGAGACGTGCTTAAGCGACTCCTGGATTTGGTGGGCTCCATCCTCGGCTTGGCACTCCTCTGGCCGGCGCTGCTCGCAATCGGAGTCCTCGTCCGATTGACGATGGGCAGCCCTGTCTTCTTCGGCCAGGTGCGGCCGGGGCTTGGCGGCCGGCCCTTCCGGATGCTCAAGTTTCGAACGATGACGAAAGCGCGCGGGCCCGGCGGCGAGCTCCTCGCCGACGCCGACCGCCTCACGCGTTTCGGACGCTTTCTCCGATCGACCAGCCTGGACGAGCTCCCCGAGCTCCTGAACGTGCTAAAGGGAGAGATGAGCCTGGTCGGGCCGAGGCCGCTCCTGATGGAGTATCTCGAGCGGTACACTCCCGAACAGGCCCGGCGCCACGAAGTCAGGCCGGGGATCACCGGCTGGGCTCAGGTGAACGGCCGCAACGCCCTTTCCTGGGAAGACCGGTTCGCGTTGGACGTGTGGTACGTTGACCATCAGTCGGTGTGGCTGGACATGAAGATCTTGTGGATCACGCTGGCCACGGTCCTCCGCCGCGAGGGCGTAAGCGCCCCGGGCTGTTCCACCATGCCGGAGTTCCTCGGCCCGCCGAAGGCTGATTTACGGAAGTCGCTGCCATGAGAAGAGTCGTCGTGTTCGGGACGGGAGGCTTCGCCCGTGAAGTGCACCAGGTGATCAAGGACATCAACCGGCACGTCCCCACGTGGGAGATGCTGGGTTTCGTAGACGACAACCCCGCAGCCCACGGCACCGAGCTCCACGGTCTCCCCGTTCTGGGCGGAAGAGAGTGGGCAGGGTCCCATCGCGAGGTGGCGGTCGCCATCGCCATCGGGAGTCCCGCGTCGAGGAAGCGCGTGGCACAGGCCCTGCGGGCCGAAGGCTGCACGTCCTTCGCCACGCTCGTACACCCGGCCGCGTGGGTCGGCGACAATGTCACGATCGAAGAGGGCTCTATCGTCTGCGCGGGGTGCCTCATCACCACGGACCTGACCATCGGCAGACACGTCATCCTCAATCTGGGCTGCACCCTCGGACACGACACCCTGCTGGCCGACTTCGTCACCGCCTCACCGAGCGTGAACGTCTCCGGCTGCTGCCGGATCGGCGAGGGCGTGGACGTCGGGACGGGCGCCAAGATCATCCAGGGCATCACCCTTGGTGAGTGGTCCGTCGTCGGGGCCGGCGCGGTGGTGGTCCGCGACCTGCCGCCCAACATCACCGCCGTGGGGAGTCCTGCACGCCCTATCCGCTCGAGGCCGGAGGGGTGGCATGAGAACTGACCGGGCAGGCGAACCGGCACATTTGGCGGGGAGTGAGCGCCTCTTCCTTTCCCCCCCCCACCTATCCGGCGACGAGATCCAACTCGTCCAAGAGGCCTTCCAGTCGAACTACATCGCCCCCTTGGGGCCGATGGTGGACGCCTTCGAGAAGGAGTTCGCGCAGCGGGCCGGCATGGCCGCTGCGCTGGCGGTCTCCAGCGGCACGGCGGCGCTTCACCTGGCTCTCCGTTGCCTGGGGGTCGGGCCTGGCGACGAAGTGATCGCTTCGACGCTGACCTTTATCGGAGGAGTGACTCCCATCGTCTTTCAGGGAGCGGTACCGGTCTTCGTCGACTCCGATCCCGGGAGCTGGAACATGGATCCGGACCTCCTGGCTGAGGAACTGGGGAGGCGCGCCCGGTCGGGTAGAGTCCCCAAGGCGGTCGTCCCGACGGACCTCTACGGCCAGTGCTGCGACATCGATCGGATCCTCGAGGTCTGCGCGCCGTATGGCGTACCCGTAGTGACGGACTCGGCCGAAGCAGTCGGCGCCACCTACAAGGGAAACCACGCGGGAAAGGGGGCGCAGGCCTCCGCGTTTTCGTTTAATGGGAACAAGATCATTACGACGTCCGGGGGAGGGATGCTTTGCTCCGACGCTCCGCAAGTGATCGAGCGCGCGCGCTTCCTCTCGCAACAGGCCCGCGATCCCGCGCCGCACTACGAACACTCCGAGACGGGTTACAACTACCGGATGAGCAAAATCCTGGCGGCCATCGGGCGGGGACAATTACGGGTGCTGGACGATCGCGTGAAACGTAAGCGGGAGATCTTCCGGTGGTATCAGGAGGGGCTAGGCGACCTTCCGGGCATTGAGTGGATGCCGGAGGCCGCCTATGGGCGATGTACGCGATGGCTCACCATCATCCTGATCACCCCCGAAGAGTTCGGCGCCGACCCGGAAATGGTGCGTTCGGTCCTCGAGGGCGAGAACATCGAAGCGCGTCCCGTCTGGAAGCCGATGCACCTTCAGCCGGTCTTTCGGGGGCACGAGGTCTGTGGCGGAAGAGTGGCCGAAGATCTGTTCCGGCGTGGCCTCTGCCTGCCTTCCGGCACAGCGATGCAAGAGAACGAGGTGGGGCGGGTGGTAGACATCATCCGCCGTTGCCGAGGGCGAGGATTCTCTGAAGCTCGGAGCTGATCTCCTGTGCTGTTAGTTCGTAGCCTTAAGGAGAAATTATGGTTGACCTCATCAAGAGATGCTGGAGGAGGCTTGTTGGCTCGCCGGAGCAGGATGCGGTTTTTTCGGCACTGCCTTCCGAGGAGCGTAAACTGATATCTCGGATCCGCTCTCAAAAACTTACCTATCTATCAGACAAGAAACTTGCTAGCCTCGCAAACACATGCCACTCGATCGAGGATGCCAATGTACCCGGGCTGTTTGTTGAAGCTGGTTGTGCGCTTGGCGGCTCTGCTATCTTGATCGCATCTCTGAAACGCTCTGATCGCCCGCTATTTATTTACGATGTTTTTGGAATGATTCCTCCGCCAACAAAGGAAGATACCGAGGATGTTCATGATCGCTATCGAACAATTGTAGAAGGAAAGTCAAAGGGAATCGGCGGCAACAAATACTATGGTTACGTAGAAGACTTGTACGGGGTTGTTTGCTCCAACTTGAAGAGTTTTGGAATCGACTGCGACGAAGAATCTGTGTCGCTCGTCAAGGGCTTAGTCCAGGAGACGATGAAAATCAACGAACCGGTTGCATTTGCACATGTTGATGTGGATTGGTATGAGCCTGTAATGACGTGCTTGGAACGTATTTTCCCGCACCTCGTAGTCGGTGGTAGCATAATCCTGGACGATTACCACGATTGGGGCGGGTGTCGAAAAGCAACCGATGAGTATTTGCGCGGAGTCGATGGGCAATTCGTATTGGACGACTCCGCCGGCTCAATGAAGATAACAAAGATAAAGACATAGCACGACACGTTGCGAGGATGTCAATCCCGGCATAGAGGCTCGTGGATTGACACTCCGCCTGATCAGTAGATCCGCACCTCGTAAATCCGCGCTGTGGCGTGACCGTGGGTAGCGTTGACGACGACTCGGACCGCGTCCGCTCGAACGGGTTCGAACTCATGCCGTCGAAAGCGCTGGATGTTTTCCGTGACCGAGGCAACGGGCGTCCAGACGCCGTCCGCCCGGACCTGCACCTCGTAATCCTTCACCGTCTCGCGCGCCGGCGGCAGGAATGCCGATGATTGGTCCAGATTGGTGTCGAAGACGATGTGCACTCGGTGGATCACGGAGGGCGCCGGAAGCTCGAATTGGAGCCAGTGCGGGAAGGACCGGCCTGCCGAGACCCACAGGTTCCTCTCGAAGGGTCCGGAGGGCCTCGCCAAACCGTTCACGGCGTTTGCGGGATCATATGGGCGTTCTGCCGTGATCGGCGGCGTGGTGGCGAGTCCGAGGTTCGTCCCGACGTTCGTCCACGTCCGCAGGTCGACGGACCAGACAACCCTGCCGAGGCCGCCGCATGGGGCAAACGCCCCGCGCCACTCTACCTGAAGGACCGAAGGCGGGACCCGATCGAGGCGCACCCAGTACACGGTGCCTTTCCTCAACGGCGTCCGCAACGGGAACTCCACCCAGCCGACCGTGTTCGGTAGGACGAGCGCCGTTGCTACGGCCAGGTCTTCCCCTCCGGCGGAGAGGTCCGCAGTCTCGCCCACGCGCAGTCGGGCCGTCAGAGTCACGGGCACACCCCCGCCGGTCTTGAGGGAGAGCGCCACTTTCTCCAGCCGGTCGCAGCTGGGGATGAAGGCCTGGGCTACGTACGCGTTGACGGACAGCGAAGAGCCTGAGTAATAGATGTGGTTGATGTCGTAGACGTCGCGGTCTCTCGTGCCCGACGCCGTTACGACCGATGTCCGGGCCAGGTCGAGCGGATCTTGATTGACGATGCCGGGCACGTACGCGTCGTCCTTAAGGAGGAGCTGTTGGAGTTCGGCGACATGGCCTCGTGCGAGCTCTCGTGGCCACACGTTCCGTTGCCAGCACAGGGCCGCTGCCGTTCCGACGGCCTGGCCCAACGCGCCGCACGTCAGCATCACGCGGGACGAGCCGAGGCCTACGTGGCTCGCGCTCAGGTTGCGCCCGGCCATGAAGAGATTCTCGACATCGCGCGAGTATAGGCTGCGCAACGGGATGCCGTACGGATCCACCGGAACCGAGACGTTCGGCGCGCCGGGATCGTCGATCCCGAGCGGCGCGTGAAGATCGATGGGCCAGCCCCCGTGCGCCACCACGTCCGGAAATAGGCCCCCTTCCCGGACTTCACTCTCCGTCAGCACGTGCTCCCCCACGAGTCGGCGCGACTCGCGCTTACCGGCTACGACGCGGCCCGGAACGAGCCGGAGATTGGCGGCTTCGCCGGCCATCGCCGAGCGGTTCTTCACGAGGTCCCAGACTCCGAAAGAGATGCGCAGCAGCTCGTCCCGAATCTCCTCGGCGTCGCCGATCGTATCGAGGTGCCCACCCCACTCGACCCACCAGAACGGCCCGACGTCATCGATGGGGCGCCGGTAGAGGTCTTCGGGCTCGAAGTGGCGGGCCCAGATGGGCGGCGTGAAGCGCTGCGGGGTCGGCTCCGGCGCGACCCCATAGAGAAGGCTCGTGCCGAGAGTAACCGCGTCCCCCGTGTCGGGCGCGAGCTCCTCGCCGTAGACGTCCCGTCCCTCGCGGCCGACGAAGAAAGCGGCGCCCGCCGCGGCACCGACCACGCCGTCGCCCGTGCAGTCCGCGAAGAGCGCGCCCCAAAACCGCCGCCGCTGGCCCGTCACGGTGTCGGCGGCGATGAGCGCCGCTATGCGGCCCTCCGCCAGCTCGACGTCGTAGACGCGGGTGTTCAGATGGACCTGGAGGTTCGGCTCCCCTTCGCAGAGGACGTGAAGCGCCCCGTCATAACCGAGCCTCCCCCCCCCAGGCGCAGCCGAGTAGGCGATCCGGGATACCTCCTCCACGAGGCCGGTTTCCCGGGCCTCCACGTTGCTTGAACCTGCCCCCTCGGGGCGCACACCGACCTCTTCGGCAGCGTTGCCTCCCAGTACCGGGCGGGTCTGGAGGAGAGCGACTCTCAAGCCGTTACGCGCGGCGGCCACCGCGGCGAGGGTGCCGGCGAGCCCCCCTCCTGCAACGACCAGGTCGTACGTGCCGGCGTCGGCTGGCGTCGGGTCTACCCCGCTCAGCTCGCCCCTGAGCCACTCCGTACCGGAAGCCGAGTCCGGCGGTAGGAAGTTCGGGTCGGTGGTGAGGAGCAGCGCGTCGAGGCGCCCGTAATGTCCGGTGAGGTCGTGGAGGACTAACTCCGCGGTGCCCGCCGAGAGCTGTACCTCTCCCGCCTCTTCCCAACACCAGGTGCCATCGGGGCGCGTGCCGAGCTCTCGCGGCAAGAGGGCCCCCGCCACCTCGATCTGAAACCTGCCCGGGGACCACTCCGGGGCCCAGTTCTTACAGCGAGCCCACACCTGGTAGTTTCCAGCTCTGGGTACAGTGACGGAGGTGCGGGCCGGCGCGGCCGGCCCGTCGAGCCCCTCCGCCATGAGATAGGCCGAGCCCATCTGGCCAATGAACTGGGTCTCCAGGAGCCAGCCGCCAAAGTCTTGAAAGTGCTCGGCCTCTTCCCACAGATAGACGTGATCCGGAGAGATGCTCGGAGAGCCCGCCGATTCTTCGCCACCCCCTGGAGGGGAACCCCCGCCTCCGGTTGAAGGGGAACCCCCGCCTCCGCCACAACTACCGAGGATCGGCGCGAAGCCCACACCGACTATGAAGGTGAGCATTTCGCGGCGCGTCAGCGAGGGGCCCCGAAATAGCCCGGCGGGCACTAGGGAGACGAATGCCTTTTGGCTGGGCCGTCGCTGCAAAGTGTTCTCCCTACCTTACCATCCACAGGGCAATGTTGGATGATTCGGTCGCCCCCGCCTCCCTGAAACTACCCCCGACATACACGTTGCTGGTTCCCGACGAAACAACGGCATTAACGACGGGGGATGGAGGATAGCCCTGTATGCCATCGTCCAACGCCTCCCAACGGGATCCATCCCACCGAGCGATGCGGCGAATGGTGGCGGAACCTGAACTGTCAAAGCGCCCTCCAGCGTACAAAGTTCCACCCTCGGCCGTAGCAAGAGCGTACACTGTGCCGCAATCTTCGCAGTTCTTGTACTTCAGACCCTGTCCAAGAGCCTGCCAACCCGTAGTGTCTTTCTTGGCGACATTGAAGGCAGGGACGCCTCCGGCCGTTATGAAACCTCCACCTACGTAAAGGGCTCCACTTCCGTCAAGAGCCAGCGCGTAGACCGGCCCGCCGGTTCCCCCTAGAGGGGACCAGTTGGTCCCGTCCCACTTCGCGACGTTCCGGGCTTTGCTGCCTCCTGCGTATTCGAAAGACCCTCCGGCATATAGACTTCCGTCTGCGCCGATAGCAAGAGCATATACACAGACGGAAGAACCTAGATCAGTTGACAGTCCGCTCCCGAGGGGTGACCAGTTCGTCCCGTCCCACTTGGCAATGGAATTGACTGGAACTCCCCCCGCCTTCTTGAATCGCCCGCCGGCGTATAGGTTGCCCTTTGCGTCCGCGACAAGAGCCGTGACGTCACCATCGAGGCCGTTGCCCAACGGAGACCAGCCACCGGTAGCAGTTCGTCTCGCGATGTGGTTGACAGCAATTCCTCCCACGCTGGTGAACGCGCCTCCTGCATAGAGATTCTCGCCGGCATCTACGGCAAGAGCGTACACCGGGCCGTCCGTTCCTCCGAGCGCCGCCCACTTGGTCCCCTCGCGCTTGGCAACGGAGCTGGCTGCAATGGGTCCCGCCGTAAGGAAATCCCCACCTGCATAAACATTTCCGGCGCCATCAAGAGCAAGAGCGTACACCTGACCATCGATCCCATTGCCCACGCGATCGAGGGCATTCCATTTGTCTCGGGACCATTTCGCCACGTTCATTACGGTATCGGATCCGTTCGTGGCGAAGGATCCTCCGGCGTACATAGCTCCGTCCGGGTGTCGAGCCAGAGCATAGACACCTTCGTCGCCGACCAGTGGTGCTTTCAGGCCCACCCCAGAAGGCCTCCAGCTTCCTCCGTCAGTCCGAGCGATGTTTGACGCAGAAGACCCTCCGGCTTTGGCGAACGTTCCGCCTACCCACAACTCGCCGTTCACGTCAAACCCAAGCACACGTACGGGGCCGTCTACATTGCCAGGGCCTGCCCAGGTTGAGCCATCCCATTTGGCCAGATTCTGGGTAGAAATGCTTCCTGCATGAGTGAACGTTCCGCCGGCGTAGAGGCCTCCGCGCACATCCACCACGAGGGAGTCGACCTGGCCGTCTATTCCACCACCGACGGTTTTCCAGGTCGTACCATCCCATTCGGCAACGTGGTTGACCGAAGCTTCCCCAGCTCCTGTCGTAGTGAATTCCCCCCCGGCATAGACTCGTCCCTGTGCGTCCACTGTAAGAGAGCGGACCCTGGCATTGAGCCCGGTGCTCATGGGTGACCAGCTTCTGCCGTCCCACCTGGCAATGCAGTTGGCGAGGACTCCCCCCGCCCGGTTGAAGAAACCTCCGGCATAGAGATTCCCGCCGGCGTCCAAGGCGAGCGCGCGGACGTCTGTGGTCGCCCCGCCATAGCTGATCCCGCTTCCCAGCGCTGACCAGCTTCTCCCGTCCCACTTGGCGATGCTCGAGGCGGGAACTCCTCCGGCCGTGGAGAAGGTGCCCCCGACATAGAGGTTCCCGCTGCTGTCCAAGGCCAGGGCGTACACCGTTTCCCAAGACTGCATGCCGCTGCCGAGACTCGACCAGCTGGTTCCGTCCCACTTGGCAACGTTGTTGACCAGAACCCCCCCGGCATATTGGAACCGGCCGCCGACATAGAGATTTCCGCCGCCATCGATCACCGCTGCGTAGCAAGGCCCATTCAACCCTCGCAAGCCAAACCCTGGCTTCCAGTACCAGCTGGAGGACTCCACGGCGGTCGGTAACTGTGAAGCCTCACCGGCCGCGGCAGCCGCTCGGAGATGGTTTGCTTGAAGGAGTGCGCAGCAGACACAGATGATGAAGAGGATTCTTTCGGTAGGTGCTTTCCTCCTCATGGATGTTCCTTTAGCAGCAGGCTATTGAGGTTCGGCGTCCACGGACGTCCTCATGGGCTCCACCTCTGCCCTGACCCCGGCATGCGAGCTTCTCTGCCGTACCTTGTCTCTCCACTCGAGGAGAAACGCGCAGAAGATTCCGAACATGAGCGAGACGGTCAGCCCGGCAGCAACGATGAGGACGGGCCGTGGCTTCACCTTCTTGTCCGAGACCGCCGGCGGGTCAATGAGATCGTAGGCGAGGTTGTCCAGGTTTTGCGCCATCATGGCCTTCTCCACCGAGTCGGAGAGGAGGGCCTGCAGCTTCGCCAGAATGACGGGATCCGACGCCCTCCGAAGTTGTTCCTCCAGGAATCTCCGATCGGTGCTGAGCTTCTTGACCCGGTCCTCCTGGACTACGACCGCCAGTTCTTGAAGAAAGTACTGCACGATAGCCTTTGCGGTCGATGGCTCGATGTATTCGGCGCTCACGCGCAAGATTCCAGCCTTGGCGTCGTTGTCTACATTGAATACCTTCTTCCTCAGAGCCCGTTCGGCGTCCCACACGGTGGGTATGAGCGCCGCGTCCGCCACCTTCCACTTCTTCGCCCCCGCGTCCCAAGCCTGGGCGAAGAGGACGTGCAGCAGGTCGTGGCGGACGATGACCCGCTCCATGAGCCGATGACTCTCGAGCAGGGTCTCCAACCGATTGGCGTCCGCTCCTCCTAGATTGATGCCCATGCTCCCGGCGATCTCGGCGCCGACTCCCCCGAAAGCAGCCAGGGCGGCAGAAGCTCCGCTGGCCTGCTCCCGCACGGGAGGCGCGATAAGTGCTTGGGCGCGGAAGACGGGTGGCGCGGTGAGGGCGTAGTAGACCGCGGCACCGGTGCCCAGGAGCGCGAGCAGCGTGATGAGCTTCCAGCGTTTCAGGAGGACAGCGAGGAGATCGAGGAGCGTGATCTCCTCCTCTAAGGGCACCGCGAAGTAGGGGTAGACCGGAGGATTTGGGTAGAGACCCGACTCGGCAGTCTTCGGCCCGGGTAGTTCCGTGTACGAATTCTTTGTCATTCGCCCAACTTTGTCTCGGTCACTGTCGCTCGGAAGGTGCCATGATAGAACACCGTATAAGGACGGAGCAAACCGTAAGACGGAGTCACGGTCCCCAGGGAGAAGCCGGGAACGGAGGGTGGCTCAGGCGTGCCGGAACAGGGGGGCCAGGGTATGGCCCAGGTAGCCGGAGATCTCGGCGGCCGTCTCCATCACCCGGTGGGCCAGGCCCTCGCCTTCGGAACCGGCCACACGCGCGGGCTCGCCGCTCACGCTGATGGCAGCCACGGGACGGCTCCCGGCCGCGAAGATCGGCGCTCCGATCGTGGACATGTGCATCTCGAACTCCTGGTGGACGACCGCGTAGCCCTTGTCCCGGGCGGCGGCGATCTCGGCCAGGAGCTCCTCCCGATCCACGACGGTCTTGGGCGTGTACCGGACGATCTCGATGCACTCGAGCTCCCGGCTCGCCTCCTCGGGCGGCAGGAAGGCGAGGATCGCCCGGCCGAGGGAGGTGCAGTACGCC
The DNA here is from genome assembly GCA_016218905.1 of Deltaproteobacteria bacterium. Next base: position 3,145 of record JACRCS010000407.1, on the reverse strand, counting down.
GGCGTCTGGACGCCCAGATAGGGCCCGGCGACGCCGTTCGTCAGGGGAAACGTGCTCATCGTGATCACGACCGTGCCCGAGGTGAGGATGCCGGTCCGGGCCACGAGGTCGGTCTGGCGGGCGAGGTAGTTCATGGGGCCGGCGGCCTTCTGGTTGAACTCCATCGTCGCCATCTGGATGGACCCGAGGAGGTGGAGCCGCAGCCCCAGCCGGTACTCCCGGGTGGGCGGATCCTGGGTGAGGAAGCCCTCCTCTTCGAGGGTGCGGACGAGGCCGTGGACGGTACCGATGGGGAGCGAGAGCTCCTTGGCGATCTGGCTCAGCTTGAGCTGGGGCCGGCCCATGGAGAAGAGCGAGAGGATCTGGGCGGCCCGCTGGATCGACTGGTTCGGCATACGTACGCCTTTCGAATAATTCGAAACGTATTCTAAAGGCTAGCCGAAGGGTTCCCCTTCGGCAAGGGGTTTCCCCGTCTTGCTCTCCGCTCGAAACCTCGGTATAGTCCGCGAGCCGTGGCATACACGAAAGGCATTCGACATAGTCGAATATCGGCTGCCCGAGGTCCCTGAGGGAAGGAGACAACCATGGAAGACGGCATCTACGGCGAGGATCACCGGATCTTCCGCGAGGCCTTCCGACGCTTCGTCGCCAAGGAGATCCAGCCCAACACCGCCCAGTGGGAGAAGGACGGCGCCGTGCCGCGGGAGGCGTGGCGCAAGATGGGCGAGAACGGCTTCCTCTGTTCGTGGCTGCCGGAGGAGTACGGCGGGTCGGGGCTCGGCTTCGAGTACTCCGTCATCATCAACGAAGAGCTCATGCGCGGCGACGCCTACGGCTTCGGCGTTCCCCTTCATCAGGACGTGGCCGTCCCCTACATCGCCTCCTATGGAACCTCCGAGATCAAGGCGGAGTGGCTCCCGAAGTGCGCGTCGGGGGAGGCCGTCGCGTGCATCGGGCTCACCGAGCCCGGGGCCGGCTCGGACCTCGCCGCCATCCGCACCAAGGCCGAGCGCGAGGGCGACGAGTACGTCATTAACGGCTCGAAGGTCTTCATCACGAACGGCTACTTCGCCGAGATCTGCGTCCTCGCCTGCAAGACCGACGGGAGCTCGAAGCACAAGGGCCTGAGCCTGATCCTCGTGCCGCTGGACCTGCCCGGTATCAAGCGGCGAAACCTCGAGAAGATGGGCTCCCACATGCAGGACACGGCGGAGCTCAGCTTCGACGACGTGCGGGTGCCGGTGGGCAACCTCCTCGGCGAGGAGGGAGGCGGCTTCAAGTACATGATGGAGAAGCTCCAGCGGGAGCGGCTCGAGGTCTGCATCAAGTGCCAGGGGATGGCCGAGGAGTGCTACAACGAGGCCCTCAAGTACTCCCAGGAGCGCAAGGCCTTCGGCCGCTACATCGGTGAGTTCCAGGCGAACGCCTTCAAGCTCGCCGAGATGGCCACCGACGTGGAGCTCGGTCGGACGTTCCTCGACTCCCTCGTGGCCGACTACATCCACGGCAAGGACATCGTCCAGCGGGTCTCCATGGCCAAGTACTGGCTCGGCGAGATGGTGAACCGCGTGGCCTACGGGGCCGTCCAGCTCCACGGCGGCTACGGCTACATGGAGGAGTACCGGATCTGCCGCCTCTACCGCGACGTGCGCGCGCTCTCCATCTACGCCGGCACGAGCGAGATCATGAAGCTCATCATCGCGCGGAAGCTCGGATTGAAGCCGAATTGACGCAGTACAAAAGGAGACCTCATGCATCTGGAACCCTTTACCTATGAGCGGCCGACGAGCCTGCGGGAGTTCGAGGCCGTCCTCGCCCGGCGCGCGGGCGAAGCGAACATTCTCGCGGGGGGGACGGATCTCCTCGTGCTCGTGAAGGAGAAGGTCCTCTCCCCGAAGGCGCTGATCGACATCGGCTCGCTGGCGGAGCTCCAGGGGATCTCTCGCGATCCGTCGGGGGGCCTCACGATCCTCGCCGGCACGAAGGTGGCCACCATCGAGGCGGACCCCCTCGTAAAGGAGTTCGCGCCGGCCCTCGCCTTCGCCGCGGCCCAGCTCGGCTCGGTCCAGGTGCGCATGATGGCGACCATGGCGGGCAACGTCTGCCACGCCTCGCCGTCGGCCGAGACCCCGCCCGTCCTCCTCGCCCACGGGGCCGAGGTGACGCTGGCGAAGGAAGGCGGAGAGCGGAGGCTCCCCCTCTCCGAGTTCTTCCTCTCCTACCGGAAGACGGCCCTCCAGCCCGGCGAGTACCTGAAGGCCTTCCACCTCCCGGCGCTCCCCCCGCGCGCCGCGGTGGCGTACCGCTTCCGGGGGCTGCGCAACGCCATGGAGATCGACATGGTGAACGTGGGGCTCTACCTGGAGCTCGACGCCGCCGGGACGACCGCCAAGGGCGTCCGGATCGCCCTAGGCGCCGTGGGCCCGATCCCCTACCGCGCGCTGGAGGCGGAGAAGGCCCTCGCCGGCAAGCCCGTGGGCGACGACTTCGCCGCCGAGGCCGCGACGCTCGCGATGGCCGAAGCGAAGCCCATCGACGACGTGCGGGCCTCGGCGGACTACCGCCGAAAGATGATCGGGGTGATGCTGAAGCGGGCGATCGGCGATTGCCTCGCGCGGCTCTCGGCGGCGAGGGGCTGAGCTCGAAAGGGACACGGGTAGGGTGGGCTCTGCCCACCGCGGACCGACGCGAATGTTGGGCGGAGCCCACCCTACGGCTTTGCTCTCCGAAAGGATGACAAACTCATGAAACAACTGGTTATGCTCACCATCAACGGTGACGAGTTCGAAGTCCCGGTCAGTCCCACCGACTTTCTCGTGGACATCATCCGCGAGAAGGTCGGTCTCACCGGTACGAAGCGCGGCTGCGGCATCGGGGACTGCGGCGCCTGCACGGTGCTCCTCGACGGCCAGCCGATCCTCTCCTGCCTGACGCTGGCCCTCTCGTGCCAGGGCAAGTCGATTACCACGATCGAAGGCCTCGCCAAGCAGGGCGAGCTCCACCCCGTCCAGCAGGCCTTCCTGGACAAGGGCGCGGTCCAGTGCGGGTTCTGCACCCCGGGCATGATCCTCTCGTCCAAGGCGCTCCTCGACCGAAATCCCCACCCCAACGAGGAGGAGATCCGCCGGGGCATCGCCGGCAACCT
>JACRCS010000401.1 GCA_016218905.1 Deltaproteobacteria bacterium | reverse complement strand
GGGAATCCTCCAAGCCGTAAGGAAGTTGTTTCTTTCGGCAGCGACTCGAGCCGGAGCGAGAGCCCGGCTTCGGTATTCGTCGTCGGCAGAGGGTATGGATTTCTGGGTGCCGATTGAAAATCTAAGCTGATGCTACTAAACTTTAATCTTGAGTCTTCCGCGTTAGGTCGACTCGAAAGGTCATGATGCAGCCTACCCAGACGCTCCCGATCATCCCCCTTCGCAACGCCGTCCTCTTCCCAGGTGTCAGCTTTCCGATCGCTGCCGGCCGTCCGGGCACGCTTCACGCCATCGAGACGGCGATGAAGAGCCCAGAGCAGCTCGTCTTCGCCCTGACGCAACGGCAGGACGTCGAGACCGTGACACCAGAGCTCCTCCACACGGTCGGGACGATCGCCTCGATCGGGCCCATCCAGCGCGGCGTGGGCGGCGCGCGCCTGCTCCTGCAGGGGAAGTCGCGTGGCATCGCGATGCGAATCCAGGAGAAGGACGGCCGCCTCGAGGCCGTCGTTGTCGAAGCGTCCGAGATGCCGCCCCTCGACCCGGCCGACACGGCGTTCGTCGCGCTCCTGAAGGAGCTCAAGGAGCGTTCTGCGGAGCTCGCGAAGAAGCTCGGCCTCCCCGACGAGGCCGTGGCGAATGTCCTCTCCGAAGCCGACGACCCGGGTCGCCTCGCCGATCTCGTCGCCGGCTATATCGACATTCCGACGGCCGAGCGCCAGCTGCTGCTCGAGACCCTCTCGGTCGAGGACCGGGTCCGGCGGACGCTCGTGCACGTCCAGCGCCAGATCGACGTCCTCGACGCGCAGGAGGAGATCAAGTCGAAGGTCCAGGAGGAGCTGGGCGACCGGCAGCGGGAGATGTTTCTCCGCCAGCAGCTGAAGGCGATCCAGAAGGAGCTCGGGGAAGGGGAGGACGAGGGCGACGACCTGAAAGGGCTGAAGGAGAAGCTCGACGCGCTCGTCCTCACGGAGGATGTCCGCAAGGAGATCGACCGCGAGTGGAAGAAGCTCCAGCGCCTGTCGCGCGAGTCGATGGAGGCGCAGGTCCTGAGGAGCTACCTCGAGCTCGTGGCCGAGCTGCCCTGGTCGGCACGGAGCGACGAGCACCTCGACGTCGTCGAGGCGGGGCGGATTCTCGACGAGGACCACTACGCCCTGAAGGACGTGAAGGACCGGATCCTCGAGTTCCTGGCGGTGCGCCAGCTCCTCGGACGGAAGCTCACGGGGGCAGTGGAGCCCCTGGAGCACCTGGAGGCCGCTCCGCCGGCCGGAGCCCCCGTTGCGGACGGGCCACCGCCGGCCGAGCGGCCGAAGGACGGGAGCGGGAAGCCGGCTGAGCCGAAAACGCTGCCGAACAGGGGACGGATCCTCCTCTTCGCCGGACCTCCCGGGGTCGGGAAGACCTCGATCGCGAAGTCGATCGCGCGCGCGCTCGGCCGCAAGTACGTCAGGATCTCGCTCGGCGGGGCGCGCGACGAGGCCGACATCCGGGGTCACCGGCGGACCTACGTCGGGGCGATGCCGGGCCGGATCCTCCAGGGAATGCGGCAGGCGGGGACGAAGAACCCCGTCTTCCTCCTCGACGAGGTGGACAAGGTGGGCGTGTCGTTCCAGGGCGACCCCGCGGCGGCCCTCCTCGAGGTTCTCGACCCGGCGCAGAACGACAGCTTCACAGACCACTACCTCAACATCCCGTTCGACCTCTCCGAGGTCCTCTTCATCGCGACGGCGAATTTCGTCCAGTCGATTCCCGGCCCGCTCCTCGACCGCCTCGAGGTCATCGAGTTCACGGGCTACACCGAGCGGGAGAAGACGTCGATCGCCAGGTAGTACCTCCTCCCGCGACAGCTCTCCGAGAACGGCCTGACCCCCGCGCAGCTGGAAGTGACCGATGGAGCCCTCTCCGAGGTGATCTCGTCCTACACGCGCGAAGCGGGTGTCCGCCAGCTCGAGCGCGAGCTGGAAAAGCTGAGCCGGAAGGTCGCGCGGAAGATCGCGGCCAGCGAGATCGAGAAGGCGGTCGTCGACGTGCCCGACGTGGCGCCGATCCTCGGCCGGAAGAAGATCCAGCCCGAGAAGATCGTCCACGAGGACCAGGTCGGCGTCGCCACGGGGATGTACTACACGCCCGCTGGCGGTGACATCATGTTCATCGAGGCGGCGCTCATGCGCGGGAAGGGGGAGGTCCTCTTGACAGGCCAGCTCGGCGACGTCATGAAGGAGTCGGCCCGCGCGGCGTGGACCTTCGCCCGCTCGCACGCTCCGCTCCTCGGCATCGACGACACGGCCTTTGAGCGCGACCTCCACATCCACGTCCCCGCCGGGGCGATCCCGAAAGACGGCCCGTCGGCCGGTGTCGCGATGGCATCGGCGATCGTCTCGACGCTCTCGAAGCGCCCCTGCCGCCGCGACGTCGCGATGACGGGAGAGGTGACGCTCTCGGGCCGGGTCCTGCCGATCGGCGGCGTGAAGGAGAAGATCCTCGGCGCGGTCCGCGCGGGGATCCGGACGGTCGTCCTCCCGAAGGAGAACGTGCCCGACCTCGAGGACCTGCCCCAGGACGTGCGGGACGGCCTCGAGATCGTCCCGGTGCAGGACCTGAGCGAGGCGCTCGCGGTCTCGCTCCGCGGCCGCATGAAGGGCGGACTACTCCTCTTCACGGACGAGACGGCCGGCGGCGCGGCGTCCCTACCGGCGGCTCTCTGACGCTTCGGGCGCGGAGCTCTCGTGGGAGACTCCGCGCCATGCGGCAAGACCTCGAGAGGCGCCTCGACGACCTGGATGCTTGGAAGGACGCCCTCCTCGGCTCTCTCGCCGGCGAGAGCGAGGAAAGGCTCGCCTTCCGCCCGGAGGGGAGAGGCTGGTGCGCGCTCGACGTCGTCCAGCACCTCGTCCTCGTCGAGGAGGGAGTCGTCGGCTATGCGAGAAAGAAGCTGCGAGGCCCGGCGCAAAACGTCCCCCTCCTCGACCGGGCGAAGCTCGCGCTCCTCGTCCTCGTTCTGAAGTCGCCGATCCGCTTTCGCGCGCCGGTGCCGCAGGTGATTCCCGAAGTGACCTTCCCGCTCGGCGAGGTCTCGGACCGGTGGGGAAGGGCCCGCCGTGAGCTTCGGGAGCTCCTCGGCGCCCTACCGTCGGAGCGCCAGGAGTCCCTCCTCTTCCGGCATCCGATCGGCGGAGCGCTCGACCCGGCGGGGACGCTCGTCTTCATCGAGGAGCACGCGAAGCACCACGGCGCCCAGATCCGGCGGTACTGGGGCGCGCCCGGTTGCCCGGGCTAACGCGTCAGACCGACATCGCTCTCTCGTGGGCGAGCAGCCACTCCTTGCGGGCGACGCCGCCGGCATATCCGCGGAGGCCATCCTTGCCCACGACGCGGTGGCACGGCACGATGATCGAAATGGGGTTCGCGCCATTGGCGCCGCCGACGGCCCTCACGGCCCTGGGCCGGCCGACGCGCCGGGCAAGCTCGGCGTAGGTGATCGTCGTGCCCGTGGGAATCCCGCGAAGCGCCGCCCACACGTCGCGCTGGAACGACGTCCCTCCGAGGTCGACCGGAACGGACTCGAGGGCGGCCCGCTCGCCCGCCAGGAAGCGCCGGAAAGCCGAGGCGGCTCCGGCAGGGTCGCTCGCCTCTCGGGGCTCGAGAGGCCCGAATCGCGCCTCGAGCCGGGCGAGGAGGCGCGGAGCCGACTCGGAGAAACCGGCGGCCACGAGCGCGCCGTCCTTCGCCGCGAACCAGAAGGCTCCGGTGGCGGTCTCCACGGTGGCAGTCTCGATGGGTGTGGTCATGGGCGCTCCTTGCTTGCGAGTTCAGTCCAGAGGTGGATGAGGGCGTAGGCGCGCCAAGGCCGCCAGGCGCGCGCGCGCTCCTCGACGTCGGCGATGGAGGGAAGAGAGCCCCCGTTTGCGAGCGCCTTCCGGAGACCGAGGTCGCCCGCTGGAAGCGTGTCGGGCTCGCCGAGGGCGCGCAGCGCGATCACCTGTGCCGTCCAGGGGCCGATCCCCGGGATCGTGGCGAGGCGCCTCTCCGCTTCGTCGAGCGAAGCTGCCGGGCCGAGGTCGATGTGCCCCAGCGCGAGCTCGCGCGACAGGGCGCGAAGCGTACCCGCCCTCCGAGAGGTGAGGCCGATCGAGGCGACGTCCGCCTCCGCGAGCTCCTCGGCGCGCGGGAACAGGAGAGAGAGCCCTTCCCTCGCCGCTCCGGAGGGCAGGGGGCGCCCGAACGTCGCGGCGAGCCGCGCGGCGAGCGTCCGGGCCGCCTTCACGGAGACTTGCTGTCCGAGGATCGTCCGGACGGCGATCTCGAATGGGTCCCACGCTCCCGGCACGCGCAGACCGGGGCGCCGGGCGACGAGCGGGGCGAGGAGCGGGTCGGCCGCGAGGTGGGCGCTGATCGTCACCGGGTCGGCGTCGAGGTCGAACAGGCGTCCCGCGCGCCGGCTCGCCTCGAGCGCCGAAGCCGGACCGAGGCCAGAGAGGCGGAGGGAAAGGGTCCCCCGGTTTCCGTCGACTCTCGCCTCGACGATCCCGGCCGATCCCGCGAGCTCCGCGGTTCGCCTGTAGACGCCGTCCGACACCTCCTCGACTCCCGGGACGGCCCGCGCGGCGAGGAAGGCGAGCAAGGACGCTTCGTCGAACGGGGGGCGAAACGGGAGGTTCAGGGCGATTCCGGCCCGAACGGGGATTGCTGCGGCCGACCGTCGCAGCTGGCCCGGAGGAACGCCGAAAGCCGCCCGCATCGCCTCGTTGAAGCGCCGGACGCTGGAGTAGCCGGCCGCGAGCGCCACGTCGGACATCCGGAGCGACGTGTCGTCGAGGAGCCTCCTGGCGAAATGGAGCCGCCTCGTCCGGGCGATGGCGACCGGAGACGCGCCGAGGTGCTCGGCGAACAGACGCCTCAGGTGCCGCTCTCCGACGCCGAGGCGCGCCGCGAGCGCACTGAGCGGTCCGTCGTCGGCGACGCCCGCTTCGATCTGCCGGAGGGCGCGCGCCACGGTGGCCGACGTACCGGTCCAGGCGGGAGTTCCGGGCGCCGTCTCGGGCCGGCAGCGGAGGCAGGCGCGAAAGCCCGCTTCCTCGGCGGCCGCCGCGCAGCGGAAGAAGAGCACGTTGCGGGCTTTGGGCAGGGGGGCCGGGCAGCCGGGACGGCAGTAGATGCCCGTCGACGTCACGCCGGCGTAGAAGCGCCCGGCGAAGCGGCGGTCTCTTCCGAGGAAGGCGGTGAGGCAGGACTCCCGGTCGATCTCCACGCAGCGAGTGATACCTCACTTGGAGGGGGAACGTCTGGCGGTTTTCGGACCTCGCTGTCGGCGCGGGAACGCGAACGCGGAGTATCGTGTGCGTGGAGAACGAGAATGCCCCGATTGAGCCCGCTCCCCGAGAAAGCTCGCTGGCTCGTCCTCGTGGCCGGCCTCACGGCCTCGATCCCCCTCTACGCCGTCGTCGTTTTCGTCCTCGCCT